>JBBRSX010000004.1:0-87088 GCA_038244925.1 Hyphomicrobiales bacterium
CGCCTTGCGCAGGTTGAAGAACAGCTTCTTCTGGTTCGCGGTGGTGCCCATCTTCACGAGCGACCACGAACGCAGGATGTACTCTTGTATCGACGCCTTGATCCACCACATGGCGTAGGTAGCGAGCCGGAACCCCTTTTCGGGTTCGAACCGCTTGACCGCCTGCATCAGGCCGACATTGCCCTCCGAGACCACCTCGGATATCGGCAGGCCGTAGCCGCGATAGCCCATGGCGATCTTGGCGACGAGCCGGAGATGGCTGGTGACAAGGTGATGTGCCGCGTCGCGATCATCATGCTCGCGCCAACGCTTGGCGAACATGTATTCCTGCTGGGGTTCCAGCATCGGAAATTTGCGGATCTCGCCGAGGTAACGGGAAAGACCGTGTTCTCCATTGAGAACCGGTAACGTAGCTGTACGGGCCATTTTAGCGCCCTCCAGTGGTTCAAGCCCCCGATAGCGGCGGGCTAGGCAGACGGCCGCTTTGTCAAAGCCGGCCGGGCTGCGATGTTCCGCGCTGGATATTCAGCGCAGGTGCAACATACACCAAATCGGGGCATTTAGGGAAGGATTGCTGACGTCACGTCCGCGTGTGCCTGCCATAACCTGTTGGCATAAATTCATTTTCTCTAAAGCCCTGCGTCATAGCGCCGCTTCCAGAGCGCTTTGCAGGAGAAGCAAATCCTTCGGCAAAGCCGCGTCCCAGTGCAAAAGTTCCCCGGTCCGGGGGTGCTCCAAAGCCAAGAGGTAAGCGTGTAGGGCCTGCCGGCCCAGCGCAGTCAGCGCCGCCTGGGCCTGGGGGCCGAGGTGCCCGGCCTTGGTTTTGAAATGGGAGCCATAGACGGCATCCCCCATCAGGGGGTGGTCGATATGGGACAGATGCACCCGGATCTGATGGGTCCGCCCGGTCTCGAGCTGGCAGGCCAGCAGCGAAGCCACCGGTTTGCCGTCGCGGCCGTTATAACTGGCCTGCATCTCCCAATGGGTCACCGCCTCGCGGCCGCCTTCGCGCACCGCCATCTTTTCGCGGGCATAGACATGGCGGTCGATCGGGGCGTCGACCGTGCCGCGCTGGCGGCCGGGCACGCCCCAGACGAAAGCCATGTAGCCGCGCTGCATCGGGCCGGTGCGGCCATGGTCGGCGAATTGCGCGGTCAGCGATTGATGCGCGCGGTCGTTCTTGGCGACCACCATCAGCCCGGTGGTATCCTTGTCCAGCCGGTGCACGATGCCGGGCCGGCGGACGCCTCCAATCCCCGAAAGGCTGGCACCGCAATGGGCGATCAGCGCGTTCACCAGTGTGCCGCTCTCATGGCCGGCGGCGGGATGCACGACGAGGCCGCGTGGCTTGTCGATGACGATGATGTCGTCGTCCTCAAACACGATATCGAGCGCGATATCCTCGCCTTTGGGCTCCGGCGCCACCGCCGGGGGGATATCGATTGTGATCGTATCGCCCGCGGTGACATGATAAGCGGGGTCGCGGACGGGGGCGCCCCTGGCGGTCACGGAGCCGGCCAGAATCAGCGCCTTCAGCCGCGAGCGCGACAGTTCGGGGCGAAGCACCGCGAGCACGCGGTCGAGGCGGGTCGAGCCCTCGTCGCCGCCGACGATGACCTCCAGCCTTTGACCGCTATTCGAAGAGTCCTGTTGCAAAGAAGAGCCTTGTTTCAGAGAAGAGTGCTGCATGACCGATACCGTTGCGCCCGAACCGACCCCCGAGCAGGCCGCATTGTTTGCGCGGGTGCGGCGGATGATGCTGATCGCAGGCCTGACCTCGGCACTGGCCGTGACCGTGCTGCTGGTCGCCATCGGGTACCGCCTTTACCGCGGCGAGGGAAGCGCCACGGCGGCCAGTTCGGACGTCACCGCCGCCTTGCCGAAGGGCGCCCGCATCGTCTCGACCGCGGTCGCCGGCGAGCGGCTGGTGGTGACCCTGGATATAGCCGGCGTGACCGAAATCCGCACCTTCGACGCCAAGACGCTGAAACCGGCCGGAAAGCTGAGATTCGTCAGCGAACCCTGAGCCCCGGTGGCTTGCAGGGAGCCGATTTCAAGGCTATTCCCTCCACTGTACGCTCCCTTCGTCTAGCGGTTAGGACGCGGCCCTCTCAAGGCTGAAACAGGGGTTCAATTCCCCTAGGGAGCGCCAGCAAACTCAGGCACTTAGGTAGCCATCAGCCGCGTTCGTTGAATAATGGTTGAATAAGACGCTGGTGAACAGCGGAGAAAGCTTGGGGATTTGCTGCCGACATCAGCAGACTAGCCTCGGCGCGATGCCTCCCTGTGGCTGGCGCATTCGCGAAAAATTTCCTCGTCGCCCTTGGTGTCCGAAAATATTCAAACCGCCGCTGACGTGCGCTGTCGTACGCGAGCGCCCTCGGATGTTCGCATTGACGTTGCTCGTCGCACAATCAACTCTTGTCCTGTCGAGCTTTGTGCGAATGGGAGGGCCACGTGAGATACAATCGACGAGAGAATACTGGCGGACAACAGTTATATGGCGCGTCTCGGAAATAAAATAGTCCGGATAGGCAAGGAGTGTTTCCTCCCCCTCCTGAACCGGAGAGGGAAGAACCTGGATCCGAGAATCTTCCACTGGTTGCGTGCTTCACTCAGCAGGAATTGCGCGGTGCTTGAGTGGTCGGTCGGCCTCCACTGTGCTGCCATCGAAATCCGAACCGAGATCTTTCCGCCAGGAGCGAAGTTTCTCCATGAGTATCAAAACAAGCGTGATAGCTGCGGACAGTGCAATAGCTCCTTGCCAGTACGGAATCCTTGCGAGATCGGTGAAGATCAGCTTAGGTCCTGTACCGATCAGTGCTTTGTCGAGCCACGGTTGCCCATATGAGAACGCGACTGCGCCCGCGAGGCCGCCCGCAAGTGTAAACAAGGCGTCGCGATAACCAACGCCGATTTGCGCGAGCGTTGTGCCTGGGCAGGCGCCAGCAAGCGCGATGCCGGCGCCGAGCAGGAGCCCGCCAACCAGGTCGGCCGCATAGAGCGCAGCTTTCGGCTGGAGTTTAACGAAGCCGAAACCGTTTAGTACTGCGAGTACCAGGGCCCCGGTAGCGACGGCCGTCAGGAAGATTTTCAGCATGATGAAGTTGCGCAGTTGCATCTGCCCAACGATCACGCCGGGTTCAAATACGCGCGATTTTTCCAGGGCGAACCCGAATACGATGCCCATGGCAAGACCCGAGAGGATAGCGATAACGACTGAATTTGACATGATGAAGTTCTCCAGCGTTAAATTCGACGGAGCAGGAGCGAAGCGGTGATGATACCGCCGGCGAACATTGCGGCTACGGCCAGTGTGGACCCGACGGATAGTTGCGCCATGCCCGAAAGGCCGTGGCCGCTGGTGCAGCCGTCAGCAATGCGGGCGCCGAACAACATGAGGAATCCTGCAAAGAAGGCCACGCCGTAGCGCAGCGATGGAGACGATGAGCCCAGCGCACGGCTCCATATCGGAGAGATCGTCTGTCGCCGCGCGCCGGATAGCCTCATGGACATGAAGGCGCCAATCGCGATGCCGGTAACCAGCGCCACCTGCCACAAATTCTTGGCATTGGCAGCAAGATGCTTCGCGACGTAGTCAATCCTCGACAGGGACGGGTCGATCAAGTTCGCAATTGCGTCGCCCACCGTGACATACGACGACGAGGCACCAAGTGCCGTCTCGATCAACAGGAAAGCCGGGATTTGCAGGAGGCCGATCAACACGCCAGCGACATAAGGAGACCAAGCCTTATCGAAGAGAGTTGGCATAGCATTGCTCCAAATATTCGAATGTGTTAATATAATATCGGCGGCGATCGAAATCGCATTGATTTGGATCAACGCCGAGCCTTCTGGCGGTCACAAGAGTCCGGGCTCAGCTCTATTGTTGTGCGTTGCGCCGGCTGGCGATTCGGATGTCATCCGAAGCCGCTGAACTCAGCGATAAGTAAAGGAGCTGAGTGCCTTGAATTTGGAATCCCTCGTCGATCTTGCTGGTGAAGCTGTGGTGCTTACCGCGGGCGGGCTTCTGATCGGAGTGGCGTTTGGTGGGTTTGCGCAGGCGAGCAAATTTTGTTTGCGCTCGGCCGTTATCGAGTTCTCACAGGGTTCGCTCGGCTCGAAAGTTGCCATCTGGCTGTTGACGTTTTCCGCCGCCGTTGCGGTAACCCAGTCATCTGTCGGATCCGGGCTTCTCGACTTGACGGGTGCCAGGCAACTCGCCGCTCGCGGTAGCATTTCCGGCAGCATTATTGGCGGATTGCTGTTTGGAGCCGGCATGATCCTGGCCCGCGGTTGCGCGAGCCGCCTTCTGGTCTTGTCGGCCACTGGTAATCTGCGGGCCCTGTTGTCGGGACTGGTACTGACGGTCGTCGCGCAAGCATCTCTAAGAGGCGCGCTTTCGCCGGCGAGGGAGGCACTTTCGGAACTGTGGACAGTGCAGGGTGGGGTGTCGCGCAATCTGTTGTCATTGATCGACGCTGGACCTCAGTTGGGCACGTGGCTCGGCATCCTATGGCTCGGCTGCGGACTTTGGCTCGCAGTTCGGGCCCGCATCGGATTTGTTGTGGGTATTAGTGCTGTCGGTGTCGGACTGACAGTTGGTGCGGGCTGGCTGTTTACCTATGCCGTATCGCGATTTGCATTTTCGCCGGTTCAGGTCAAAAGCATCAGTTTTACCGGACCGTCGGCCGACACCTTGATGGGGCTAATAAATTCCAGGTCGCTGCCGTTGGGGTTCGATACCGGCCTGGTGCCCGGCGTTTTCGTTGGCTCACTGCTTGCAGCCCTTGTCACACGGGAATGGAAAGTTCAGGGATTTCACGATGGACCTGGTATGTGGCGATACCTAATTGGCGCGGCGCTGATGGGTTTTGGCGGCATGCTGGCAGGCGGGTGCGCGGTCGGCGCCGGGGTGACCGGAGGAGCCGTCTTTGCCTTGACGGCCTGGATCGCGCTCGCTGCGATGTGGGCTGGAGCGATCGTCACCCATTTCGCTATTGATGGGGGTGTGATCCGCCCACTGGTGGCTGAATCGTTGATCCAACGGGCAGATGGCCGCTGAAAGATAGACGCGACGTCGTCAAAGGTCGCTCTTGCTGCGCAGGCTAGCCCAGCTGCGTTGGACGATCTCGCTGACCGAGCCGTCGACCAGAAGGGCTATTCCCAATCGTGCGCCCAAAACCATACCCCCGACGGCGAAAGGCCATGACAGCGCCAGCATCGAACCTGCGGTGATACCCTGACCGATCGTGCAGCCGCCGGCGAGGATACCGCCCACACCCATCAAAGCGGCTCCGACGAGATAGCGGCGCATCTCGTGATCGTCATCGAACGCTTCCCATCGCAGTTCGGCAGATCGCCATGCCGCCAGGCACGACCCGGCAACGACTCCAAACACGCTGCCGACCCCGAAATCGGCGAAACTTGAAACGTTGAGGACACCCGCATAGAGCGCCTTGCCGATTGTCGAGACGAACGTCAGGCTTTGCGGTCGTGTCGGAACGTCGAAATCGTCGCCCAGCGAACTCGTGACGACCCAGCCGGCGACGACCAGGACCCCAAGCGCAATACCGGCGGACAGCAGCCGCGGCGCGCGCCGCAATCGAGCGTCAGCAAGCGCAAGCAGGCACAAGGCCGTACTCACAGTAATGGTGAGGATGGCACGTGAATCCAGGCCCAGCGCGTGCGACGTCAGCGATGCCATGTCGGACGGGACGTGATCGGGCATCGTGATCGAGATGCGTTCAAGCACATCAATTCGGAAAGGCGCCAGCACGCCACGCAGCGTCGCGTAGGCGGTGGCGCCGAGAATCAGGACGACAATCAGACTGCGGAGATCACCGGTTCCGAGACGAACCAGCGAACCAAAGCCGCAGGTGCCGACCATGGCCATACCGATCCCGAACATGATGCTTCCGAATACAACGGCAGCCAGCGGCACTTCCGGCAATACAAAGCTCGTGAGCGCAGGCCGTAGAAGTCCACTGATAATCAACAATTGGGTGCCAAGGATCGCAATGCCGAGCGCAAGCCCGAAAATCCGCAGACGGCGGCTATCGTGCCCCATTAGCGCATCTTCGATCGCACCGAACGAACAAAGCCGCGCATGCCGGACGGCAAACCCGGCGGCTGCGCCAATGGCAAAGCCGCCAAGCCCCGGCAGCCAGGCCGACAGGCTTTGCATGGTCTCTCCCTGATTTTGTCTAGCCTTATAAGGCTATTTTTTCTTCTTCACGACCGGTGCTGGTGCACAGAAGATATCATAGACGACCGAAATTACCCGGCGCACGTCTTCGTTGGCCAGGCTGTAGTAGATCGTCTTGCCGTCGCGGCGCGTATCGACCATTCCGTCATAACGAAGTCGGGCGAGTTGCTGGGATACCGCCGACTGCCGCATCGACAGGATATTCTCGAGCTCCGTAACGGATCGTTCGCCCTCGGCAAGCAGGCACAGCAGAAGCAAGCGGTTCTCGTGGGACAGTGCCTTGAGGAAATTGCTGGCCTTGCGCGCCTTGCGCATCAGTTGATCAAGTTCGGGCGAATACTCCTCGCCGTCGCGCAGTTCGGTCTCAAGCTCGGTGGACAGGATCCGGCGCATTTCAGTCAGCTTCTTTCAGGTGTCGATGCAGGCGAGGTAATGCGCGTGGTAAGCGCGGAGAGCAACCCCCAGAAAGCGTCGTCGTTGATATAGCCGGTGATGCGACCAACCTCCCTCCCATTATCCACGACCACAAAAGTCGGCGTATAGCGCACCGGCGAGGCAAGGGTGATGCCACCCGCAGCCTGGCTGTCCGTGTTGACGCGCCGCAGCGGAAGCACGCTCGCTTCTGCGGTCTTGTCATAGACTGGCCCAATCTCTCGGTCCCATCTTTGGCACCAGGCACAACCATCACGCTCGAACATGACGAGTTCGGCGGCATAAGTGCGTACGGGCCAGACCAAGCTCGTCGCGACCGCAACGAGGGCCAAAAGAGATAAATTTTGCAGTTTTCCTAACGACATGCAATACATATACACGAATTCGCATGTATCTACCAGAGCTGGGAACGCCGTGGTTTCGAATATCTCGCTGATCGGGGCACTGGGGGCTGGCCTGTTGTCATTCCTGTCGCCTTGCGTTCTGCCGCTGGTACCGCCGTATCTGTGCTTTTTGGCGGGCGTTAGCCTCGATGACCTTAAGCGAGACGGCGCAGCAGGCTTTCGGCCAAATTGGCATGTGCTGGCCTTATCGTGCGCCTTTGTCTTGGGGTTCTCTACCGTGTTTGTGGCGCTTGGTGCGTCGGCATCGTTAATCGGCAAAGCCGTCAACGCGCATTTCGAGACGCTCGGCATCATTTCCGGAGTACTGATTGTCGGACTGGGACTACATTTCCTGGGCTTGTTCAGAATTGGTCTGCTGTTTCGGGAAACACGTTTCCAGATCGTCAATCGACCAGCGGGATATCTAGGCGCCTATTTGATCGGCCTGGCATTCGCGTTTGGGTGGACCCCATGCGCCGGCCCGGTGCTGGCTGCAATCCTCATGGTGGCTGGAGGCGAAGCGTCAGCGGCGCGAGGGACCTTGCTGCTCGGAACATATGCCCTCGGTATTGGCATTCCCTTTCTGCTGGCGGCCCTGTTCTCGGGCGAGTTCATCAGGCTATTGGCGAGACTGCGCAACCATATGGGCGCGATCGAGAAGACGATTGGAGCAGGCCTTGTGCTTACCGGGATTCTGTTTTTGACCGGCGGCATGCCACGCATCGCCGGGTTGTTGTTGCAGATGTTTCCAGTGTTCGGATCGATCGGATAAAACGGGAGGCATACATGCTCACAAGACGACATGCTATTGCTGCAATTTCCCTGGGCCTGCCTGGCCTATGCGTCTCTACCGCTAGCGCGAAGGCTACGCTCGGTGAGGATGGTCTTTACCAGCTGGATTGGTATCTGGAGAGCTTTCTCGAATTATCCGAAGATCTCGCAGGCGCAACCGCAAAGGGGAAGCGCTTTGCTATCATGTGGGGGCTCAAGGGATGCCCTACCTGCAAGCGAATGCATGAGGTGCATCTGAACGATCCCAAGATTGAAGGCTATATCCGTGACAATTTCGAGATCCTGCATCTCAATCATATTGGCGCGCGCACGGTAACGGATTTCGACGAGCGAAAGCTCGGCGAAAAGGCACTCGGAGAGCGCTATGCCATCCGCTTTACGCCCACGATCCAGTTCTTCCCTGAGGATGCACGTGGTCTGGCAGCTCTGGACGGACAGGCGCGGGAAGTTGCCCGCATGCCAGGCTTGCTGGAGCCCGTGGCGTTCCTGGCGATGTTCCGCTACGTGAGAGAGAAGGGGTACGAGACGGCACCGTTTCCCGATTGGCTGAAGAGGCAGGTCTGAGATGTACGTCATGTGGCTATCATGACCGCTGACCGGAACCGGAAGTCGCCCTCACTCTTGACGTAGATCAACGAGATCGAAACGCTACCTTGCAAATTACCCAGCCATGCGAGTTGTAGAGCCAAAGACATCTTCCAACCGTGGTTGGACGGTTTGGGCTTGGATCTGGAATTCCGTGGTATCTGGACTCTGCGGAAGTGTCGCTTCGACGGCGCTGATGTATTTCAAGGCGCGGGCCGGAATCCTGCCGTCGTTTCAGCCGTTCGAGAACTTTCAGGCCGCTGTGGGTTACCTGTTCGGGCACGAAATTCATCCGCAGGTTCTTTGGTTGCTGTCGTTTTTCAACGGATCGACTGTCGTTGGCCTCGCCTTCGGCTACCTCTACCGACATTTGCCCGGGGGCGGCGGCGCTTCGAAGGGACTGGCCTTTGGCCTTTGCGGCTGGCTATTGATGAACACTCTGGCGTTTCCGCTGGTCGGGCTGGGCCTATTTGCAAACGCAACCGGTCTGGGCCCATGGCCTGCGCTATTTTCGCTGGCTATGCTCTCAACGTATAGTCTTGCAATGGGGCTCGTCTACGGTGCGCTTGAGCGATCTAATGGCAACCAATAGCGAGCACTATTTCCGTCGCGGTGCGCGGAAATGGCGTGATCAAAAATGGTGAGCGGGATCGCTTGCTAGAAATCCAGCTTGTCGACGATGGCAGCAATGCCGGCCTTTGCGCAGGCCTCGTCGGCATCACCGCCGGGCGCGCCCGATACGCCCACCGCACCAACCAGCGAACCGCCGGTTTCGACGATATTGCCGCCGCCAATGATGACTGCGCCGGGCAGGTTACGCAGTCCGGCCTGCATCATTCCGGGCTGACTGATTGCCATGAGATCGGCCGTGTTCGTACGAAGGCTCGCAGCGGTCCAGGCCTTTCCCGAAGCTGTCGGTACCGTATGCGCTCCTGCGAAACGATCGCGCAGCACGACCTGTGTGATGCCCAGGCGATCGACTACAGCGACAGCGACCTGATAGCCGCGTTTCCGGCATTCGGTGAGCGAGGCACGGGCAAGATCGAGCGCGAGTTCCGGGCTCAGCGACTTGTAGGTAACCAATGAATCCTGCGCGTGACCTGGACCCGGTGACAGCGAGCAGACAGCCAGAGCCGCCAGCAACGCGCGAAATAGTCCGTGTGGTCGCATCTCGAATTGATCCTTTTGTTGTTCCTGCAGTGAAGTATTCGGGAGACGCTATTTATTGATTGGTGATTCCGGATCGAACAGAAACGCGACAAGATCCTTGATCTGCTTTTCGCTGAGCACTTTGTTGGCGCCGAACCTCGGCATGTTCGAGCAGGCCAGGATAGCCTGCGAATTATATATCTTGGTGAAGGCATTCTTCGCCTCGGCGGGATCGAATTTGCGATCCTTGCCGTATGCAGTCAGGCTGGGCCCAAGCGTGCCATAGCTGACTTCCGCCTTTTCCATCTGATGACAGGCGTAGCAATTGCCGCCATTTTCGGTCTTGTCGTCGTCGGAGAACTGTCCACCGCGACCATTATTGGCAATCTTTCCGCCTTCCTTCCAGTCGCCGAGCAACTTGCCATCGGCGGGGTAAATTACCTTCGCCAATTCGCGCTTGACGATCTTGTCGGCCTCCGCAGCCGGCACTTCGTTACGGTAAAGGTTGCATGTTGCAAGTGTCTCGTCTGGCTTGATGCGCTCCTGCCATTCCGGCGGGGCCTTCCCGAACGTGGCGTGGAGGTACTTGTCCACCAAGGAGGGATCAGCCGCTTTCGCTGCGGTCTGAGCGGCTGCCGCGTGCGGGAGACTTACGGCGAGGCCGGCCAAGAGGATCAGCGCGGAAAGTTTCGCAGTGCTTTTCATGATGTACCCCCTCAGCGCTTGATCGACGGCACGACGAGTTCGCCGCCCATTGCCTGTCTTTGCAGAAAGACGGTAAGGGCAGTGATGCTGTCAGAACCAAATTCCGGAATTGGCCAGCGTTGCTGGCGATAGCAGTCCCACAGCCGGTGCTGCATTGTGCGCAGCGCACCTTGCGAGACCCGGTAGGTCGGCCATGTCCCCATCGTTTCCTGTGGTTGCTTGCCGGGCTTCGACAGGTTTGGAAGCCCTTGCAGTCGAATCCGCTTGCCCTCATCGGCATGGCAAGTGGCGCACGAGAAATCCATCAAGCCTCCGCGGCGATAGAACAGCGCTTCGCCGACGGCGGCCATTTCCTGTTCCTTGGGATGGGCAAGGGGTGCGTTGATCTTCATTCCACTGGACTTGTTGGCGATGAAGGCAACGAGGTCCTCGAGGTCGGACGGCTTGCCCGGACCGGAGAACCGGCGGGCGACGACGTCCTTGGTATCCAGACCCTGGCCGTTCTGCATGCACCACAGCAGCCGCTGCTCTAGGTCCATGACTCGATCAGAGTCTTTGAAAAACCGTGGCAATTGAGCGAACGCCCCTTCGAGCTTGCCAGCGCCTAGACCGAGATCACAGCCTTCGAGGGATACATTCTTGGTGCCGCGCTTGTCGCTCCAGAGAATCTCGCCGCGATCGACCGCGAGAAAACCGGGATTGGAGAGCGGGTCCGAGATCATCGCCCGATAGCGCTCGATTTCCTTTTCGCTGGCGTCCTGGGCGGATGTCGCGATGTTGAATGAAATGAGCCAGATAGCGGCAATGGCCGCGCCAACCGTGGTTCGTCGCATAGGTCCTGTCCTCCCTCCGCAAGACCGTCGTTGCGGTCCGTTTTTGTCGAGCCCGGTTCGATCCGGCATCTTTACATTCAAAAAAAACAATATAATGATATTTGCAGATGATGATAGATGAAACTTGAAAACGTCAAGCGATTCTATCGGCAGGGGTGCACAAGAAATCCCGCGGGAGGACACAAAATGAATTTGAAATCAGGTGACATCAGCCGTCGTGAAACGCTGGCCATGGCGGCAATCGCCGGGCTCGCAGCATTGATTGCTCCGAGAATATCGATCGCTGACGAACAAACCGTTGCTGCCGAAATCAAGAAGCTCTACGGCGACAAGAAGTTCGAGAGCGGCAAGATCAAGCTCGACGTGCCGGAAATCGCCGAGAACGGCCTTGTGGTGCCGATCACGGTCGATGTCGAAAGCCCGATGACCGAGCAGGATTACGTGAAGGCGGTTCACGTGTTTGCTGACGGCAATCCGCTTCCCGGGATCGTCAGCTACCGGTTCACGCCGGCGTGCGGCAAAGCGTCCGCCTCAGCCCGGATGCGCCTCGCGCAAACCCAAAACATCATTTGTATTGCGGAAATGTCCAACGGCAATTTGCACATGGCAAAGTCCGTCGTGAAGGTCACTATCGGCGGCTGCGGCGGCTAACCGGATCGATATTCCACAAGAACAGACAGGCGAGGAATTCCACATGGCTACCACACCAACCCCGCGCGTACGCCTTCCGGCCCAGGCCAAGGCTGGCGAGTTGATTGAAATCAAGACGCTGATTTCGCACGAGATGGAATCGGGCCAGCGGAAGGATGCCGCCGGAAAAATCGTTCCGCGCAAGATCATCAACAAGTTCATCGCGGCCTTCAACGGTAAGACTGTGTTCGAAGCTGACTGGAATCCAGCGATCTCCGCCAATCCGTATCAGTCGTTTTTCTACAAGGCCGTCGAAACGGGTGAGTTTACACTTACTTGGAAAGACGATGATGGTTCGGATTACGTCGCAAAGAATAAGCTGACGGTTGTCTAGGCCGCAAGGCGCGGGCCGTAGCGGTTCGAAGCCTAAATTGTCCGAGCGAAATTTCCTCTGCTAGGGGATCGAAAGGCATGTCGATGATCTCGAGGCGGGAATTTCTGCAGGCGACGGCGGCTGCGTCGGCGCTGACGGTCGGAAGCGGAATGGGCGGGCTCGGACGGGTCGCCGCCCAGCAGCGCCTGACCCAGGCCGACATCATGCGCTTCGACCCGCTTGGCACGGTTACCATTCTGCACTTGACGGATACGCATGCTCAGCTGATGCCGCTGCATTTCCGCGAGCCGTCGGTCAATCTCGGGGTCGGCGAAGCTAAAGGACTGCCGCCTCATATCTCGGATGCTGAATTCCGGAAATACTTTAATATCGCAACGGGGTCCGCGGATGCATTCGCGCTGACGTCGGATGATTTTGTGTCTCTCGCTCGCAATTACGGGCGCATGGGGGGCATGGATCGTATTGCCACGCTGATTGGAACTGTGCGCGCGGAGCGCGGCAACGACAAGGTTTTGTTGCTGGACGGCGGTGATAGTTGGCAGGGAAGCTGGACGTCTCTGCAGACCAATGCCCAGGACATGGTGGACATCATGTCCGCGCTCAAGGTCGATGCGATGGTCGGTCATTGGGAGTTCACGTACGGAGCAGATCGGGTCAAGGAGATCGCAGACAAGGCGCCGTTTGCGTTTCTTGCGCAAAATATCCGTGACAACGAGTGGCAGGAGCCAGTCTTTGAGGGGCGTAAAATGTTCGAACGGGGCGGCGCGAAAATCGCCGTTATCGGTCAGGCGTTGCCGCGCACGGCGGTTGCCAATCCGCGCTGGATGTTCCCGAAATGGGAATTTGGCATTCGCGAAGAAGAGATGCAGAAACAGGTCGATGACTCCCGCGCCGAAGGCGCATCCATCGTCGTGCTGTTGTCGCATAACGGCTTCGACGTCGACCGCAAACTGGCGAGCCGCGTCAAGGGCATCGACGTTATCTTGACGGCGCATACCCATGACGCGATGCCGGGATTGATCCGTGTCGGCGATACCGTGCTGGTTGCCTCGGGTTCGCACGGTAAATTTGTGTCGCGGCTCGATATCGACGTGAAGGACAAAAAAGTAGCGGCCGTCCGTTTCAAGTTGATGCCCGTGTTCTCCGACGCGATCAAGCCGGACCCGGCAATGGCGGCATTGGTCGAAAAGGTGAGGGCGCCTTACGCCAGGGATCTGGCCCGAACCATCGGAAAGACGGACTCGCTTCTCTATCGCCGCGGCAACTTCAACGGAACTTTCGACGATCTCATCTGCAACGCCATGCTGTCGGAACGCGACACCGAGATCGCGCTTTCACCTGGATTTCGCTGGGGTGGAACCCTGGTTCCAGGCGATGCGATTACTTGGGAGCACATTACCAACGCGACCGCGATCACGTACCCGAACTGCTACCGCAACCAGATGACCGGCACACAGCTCAAAGAGGTTCTAGAGGATATCGCCGACAATATCTTCCACCCCGATCCTTATTTTCAGGGAGGTGGCGACATGGTCCGGACCGGAGGGATGGGCTATGCGATAGATATCTCAAAGCCCATGGGATCGCGGATCTCCGCGCTGACGCATCTCAAATCTGGGAAACCGATCGACGCTGCCAAGACCTATGCGGTCTCCGGTTGGGCGAGCATCAATGAAAATACACAAGGTCCGCCGATCTGGGATGTCGTTTCGGCTCACATCTCAAAACTCGGCGCCGTGACGGTTGAGCCAAACACCGCAGTGAAGGTTAGCGGGGTCTGACGATGGCGATAGTGGCGATGAGTAGCGGTCATCGTATTCACGCATTGGGATAATTAGGAAGGTTGCCGCATGAGTGACAGGTCATCCTCGGCCATTCTCGATCGTCGCCGCTTCCTTCGCGCGGCCGGATTGGCCGGAGCAGGTGCTGCGATAGCTGCGGCGCCTGCAATCGCTGGCGAGCCCGCCAAGCCGGATCCCTTGATTACCGAAGTGCAGGACTGGTCGCGCTATCTTGGCGATGGCGTTGACAAGCGACCCTATGGATCACCGTCCAAGTTCGAGAAGGGTGTCGTCCGTCGTGACGTTTCATGGCTTACGGCGTCTGCCGAGTCGTCTGTCAATTTCACGCCGCTCCACGAACTGGATGGGATCATTACGCCTTCCGGGCTCTGTTTTGAGCGCCACCACAGCGGTATCGCGGAGATCAATCCGGCCAACCACCGTTTGATGATCAATGGCCTCGTCGACAAGCCCATGGTGTTCACGATGGAGGACTTCAAGCGCATGCCGCGCGTGAGCAGGATCTACTTCCTCGAATGCGCGGCAAATTCCGGCATGGAGTGGCGCGGTGCCCAACTTAACGGCTGCCAGTTCACCCACGGCATGATTCACAATGTCATGTATACCGGCGTGCCGCTCAAGGTCCTGCTGGAGGAAGCGGGCCTCAAACCGAACGCGAAATGGTTGATGCTTGAAGGTGCGGATGCCGCCGGCATGAACCGCTCGTTGCCGATCGAGAAGGCCTTGAACGACGTCATAATTGCCTTTGCGATGAACGGCGAGGCGCTGCGTCCCGAACAGGGCTATCCGCTGCGCGCAGTGATCCCGGGCTGGGAGGGCAATCTCTGGGTGAAATGGCTACGTCGCATAGAGGCCGGCGACCAGCCGTGGCAAACCCGCGAGGAGACATCGAAATATACCGATCTCCTGGCCGATGGCCGCTCGCGGAAACATACCTTCATCATGGACGCAAAATCGGTGGTGACCAATCCGTCGCCACAGGCACCGCTCAAACAGAAGGGCCGCAACGTCCTCAGCGGGATCGCCTGGTCTGGCCGAGGCGCGGTCAAGCGGGTCGACGTGTCGATGGACGGCGGTCGAAACTGGCAGACCGCGCGGATCGATGGACCGGTCTTCGACAAGTCGATGGCGCGCTTTTACGTCGATTTCGACTGGAACGGTCAGGAGTTGATGATCCAGTCACGGGCGATGGATTCGACGGGTTACGTGCAGCCCTCGAAGGAAGAGCTGCGCAAGGTCAGGGGTGTCAACTCAATCTATCACAACAACGGGATCCAGACCTGGCTGGTGCGCGCGGGCGGGGAGACTGAAAATGTCGAGATTGGCTAATCTGTTCGTCCTCGCCATGGTCGGCGGTCTGGCCTGCGGCGTCGTCCCGTCGATCGCGACAGCCCAGAAGATCGCCGTCAGGGAAGCGACGACGACACCCACCAGGCTCGGCCTTGGGCGCCCCGCGCTGCCTGAGGAGATCAAGGCATGGGATACCGATGTTCGTCCGGATGGCATGGGCCTCCCGGTCGGCAAGGGCACGGCCAAGCAGGGGGATGAGATTTTTCAGGCGCAATGTGCGTCCTGCCACGGCGAATTCGGGCAAGGCGAGGGACGTTGGCCGGTTCTCGCCGGAGGAGCCGGTACACTCAAGGCTGACCGGCCGGACAAGACGGTCGGATCGTTCTGGCCGGATCTGTCGACCGTGTTTGATTATATCAAGCGCGCAATGCCCTACGGCAATGCGAGGTCGCTTTCGAACGACGAGATATACGCGCTTACGGCCTACCTCCTGACGATGAACGATATCGTCAAGGATGAGAACTTCGAACTCAACGAAAAGAACTTTGCCTCCATCAAGATGCCGAATGCTGCAGCGTTTTACGATGACGACCGTGAAACCGTGGAAAAGCAATTCTGGAGCAAGGAGCCTTGTATGAAGAATTGTCGTTCAGCACAGCCCAAGGTGATCGGTAGGGCAATTTCGGTGGATGTCACGCCCGATAGCAAGGCCGGCCCGAAGGTCGACTGAGGCGTGGTCCGGGATCATCTGGGACGAGGCGGTGTTCGACGACTACATCAGGGATCCCAAGGCAAAGATCCCGGGCACCAAAATGGTGTTTGCCGGGATCAAGAAAGAGCAGGAAGTCAAGGATTTGACTGCGTTCTTGAAGCAGTTTGCTAAGGACGGAAAGAGAAATTAGCTTTCTTAATCGTTCGTCCGCTGAATGACCTTGGAAAAAACGTTCGTCAGAAATTCACAAGCAAGGAAATCGTAATTGGGGGGGTCCATGCGAAAGCCTTCGTATCTTGCGCTGCTTCTTGCGACCATGCTGTGGGGACTCGCTTCGTTCGCTGCCCCGTCGGAGGCTGCCGATACGGTGCGGCACCGGGTCGCCATTCATGTTGACCAGAATGATCCGGCGGTGATGAATCTTGCCTTGAACAACGCCGTGAACGTGGTTCAACACTACAGTTCGGCCGGCGAAGAGGTGGAGATCGAGATCGTCGCCTATGGACCGGGCCTGCACATGCTGAGAGACGATACGTCTCCGGTCAAGGCGCGAGTGAAGTCGATTGGCGAGAGCATGCCCAATGTTGCGTTTACGGCTTGTGGTAACACGCGCGACGCAATGAAGAAGGCGGAAGGCAAGGACATTCCGTTGGTGTCGCAAGCCAACGTCGTTCCCGCGGGCGTCGTGCGTCTGATGGAACTGCAGGAAAAGGGCTGGAGTTACGTGCGGCCCTAAATCATTGAGATGCTCGCTACTAGCTGGGATTGGTGGTGAATTCAGTCGTCTCAAGTCTCACCATAAACTAGCGCACACCACGCGACAGGAACTTCCAGGCTTTCTTTGTGAGAGTTACCCCGGTATCCGGTATCGCAAACCTAAGCAGCGCGTTCACGGAACTGAATTGGCCAAGGGTCCCGACGCCGATCGGCATGCTATACATCAGAAATCATATCTCGCGTGCGTCGAAACGATCGATCAGGCCGACGCTGCGCGTTCCGGAAGGGTCGCTGACGAGTCGGAATCTATAAACGAGGCTGCAACATCGGAACAGAAATTGTTCCCGCCGCTGGAACTTTTGGCTTTCTCCACCCTTAAGCTTGGCAACCACAGGACGGAAGACAGCCTCAGGGCGTGGTTGAGTTTGCGTCACTCGCAAGTGGCGCCGAGGAATCGAGTTGCAAAGTTCCAAAGATAGCCCCCGATCCGACAAAATGCCGAAAGAGCAACAGCACGCCGAGCGGGGAAACCGTCAAATTACCGCGAAAGAGGTCGATGACGTCGAAGAGCGGTCGAGCCCGCGGACGCCAGTGATTTACGAAATTGTACGGAAATTAGGTGATGAGGAAATGGATAGGCCGATCACCTCGTTATGGTGGTCTGGATTCGCAGCCGGGCTTTCAATCAGCTTCTCGCTTTTGGCTCAAACTATTCTGGAGGCCCGCCTGCCGAGAGCGTCTTGGACGCCTCTCATCAGCAGCCTCGGTTATTCCGTAGGGTTCGTGATGGTCGTCCTTTCACGGCAACAGCTGTTCACAGAGAGTACAGTCACGGCGGTACTGCCGGTTATGGCCAACTTTACTCTGGCCAATCTCTGGAGACTCTTTCGGCTTTGGAGCATCGTCCTGATTGCAAACATGGCGGGGACCTTGATCGCTGCTGCCCTCTGCACCTTCAGCCCTGTTCTGACCCCCGAGTTAAAGGCGGCCATGCTCGACATAGCGGGTCAAATCACCCACCACTCATGGATGGAGATGGTGTTCCGCGCGATCGCGTCCGGCTTCCTGATCGCGACAATGGTTTGGTTGCTTCCAAGTGCCGAGGCTGCGCAGTTCCACGTCATTGTGCTCATCACATATTTGATCGCTGCAGCAGGATTCATGCACATTGTTGCGGGAAGCGTAGAGGCATTTTTTCTGATCCTGAACGGCCGCGTCGGCATCGAGGCAATGGCTATGGATTTCTTCGTGCCTGTCCTTATGGGTAACGTTATCGGGGGGACCGCGCTATTCGCATTGATTGCGTACGCACAGATAATGAAGGAGATATAGGCGAAAGATCTGGTTTTGTATGCCTGCGACCATACTCGCCTTGGTCCGGCACTTCCGACGGCCACGCGTTGAAAAAGGCACAATTCGGCGGAACCCGGCGGCCCGTTGCCCATTAAACGAGATCGCATGATTGAGGAGCGTCCTGGATCTAAAAGGCAAGAAAATCGCAATTTTGGCGACCGACGGCTTTGAACAGGCGGAACTCGAAGTGCCGCGTGATCGCCTTACGAAGGCAGGGGCCACCGTCGAGGTGATCTCGCTGGCGGCCGGCGAAATCAAGGGATGGGACAACAAGGACTGGGGCCGGCCGGTCAAGGTCGACAAGACGCTGATCAGGTATCAGCATCCGACTACGACGCCGTAGTGTTGCCCGGGGGTCAGATCAATCCGGACCTGCTGCGGGTTGAGCCGAAGGCGCTGGCACTTATCAAGGAGATCTTCAAAGCCAAGAAGATCGTCGCGGCGGTGTGCCATGCTCCCTGGCTCCTGATCGAGACCGGCATCGCCAAGGGGCGCAAAATGACCTCCTACAAGTCGATCAAGACCGACGTCGCGAACGCGGGCGCCAAATGGGAGGACTCGGAGGTTGTCGTCGACAATGGCATTATCACCTCCCGCAATCCCGCCGATCTCGAAGCGGTCAGCTTCAAGATCATTGAAGCGGTCAAGGCAGGCCGCCACAGCGGACGAAACGCGGCATAGGTTGCGCCCGGAAGACCAGCGAAATGGCGGTCAGCCTAGGTCTCGCTAGGCATCATGGTTTCCCGCCCGATCGCCGGCCGCCTGCCAACGCCCCCGATGCATGAGCGCGTGCCCACGAAAATTGCCGGTTTGCGATACGGGCGCGAGGCGCAGACTTACCAAATGCTCGCGAGGCGGCCGGTGGTTGATCTGCTGGCTTCGCGGAGGGCAAGCGTCAGCGCTCCTTTTCTGACTGGCGCTGCTGCGCGGCTCGCGGCAAGGTTGCGGCGAACTAGCTGAAATTCGTCTCAACGCTTACCGGAAGGGAACTGGTCTGCGGGCAGGCCGTTTTACCGGTCTTACCCACCTGCGTGAAGAAGGAATGTTCATGAGCGATTCTGCCGAACCTCTCCGCCATACTTCAACCGCTCAGGATGTTGACACGCCTTATGACAACCACGCCGCCGGCGGTTGGGGCTCTCTTAAAGGCGTCGCGCGAATATTTGGCGAAAGCACCAGTTCCGCGGTAGCCCTGAAGATATTGTCCAATCTGAACAAGCCTCGGGGAGTGATGTGCTCCTCCTGCGCGTGGGCGAAGCCGGCCGACCCGCACACTTTCGAATTCTGCGAAAATGGCGCGAAAGCGACACTTTGGGAACTCGACACTCGTCGCGCCAGCCCCGAATTTTTCCAGCAGCACTCCGTGGGCGAACTGCAGACATGGCATGACCACGAACTGGAGACCGCGGGCCGCCTGACCCACCCGCTTCGCTACGATCCCTCGACCGGCCATTACGTCGCCGTCGGCTGGGCTGAGGCCTTCACCGAGATCGGCCGCGAGCTCAAGGTCCTGGATCCCAAGCAGGCGGTGTTCTACGCGTCCGGCCATGCGGGGCTCGAAGCGTCCTACCTGTATGCGCTCTTTGCGCGCGCCATGGGTCATCAGAATCTGCCGCAATCCTCCAACATGTGCCACGAAACCACGTCGGTAAATTTGAATAAATTCATTGGCACGCCGGTTGGCACCTGCACGCTCGAGGACTTCGATCACTGTGACGCGATCTTCTTCTTCGGCCAGAATACCGGCACCAACAGTCCGCGATTCTTGCATACGCTAAAGGCCGCGGTGAAACGCGGGTGCCGTATCGTCACCTTCAATCCCCTGCGTGAGCGTGGGCTGATCGAATTCGTCGATCCGCAGAACATCATTCAGATGACGGTCGGTAAAGCAACGCCCATTTCCGAAAAATACTACCAAGTACGTCCCGGCGGCGACGTCGCCGTTCTTGCTGGCCTGATCAAGTGCGTCCTTGCCGCCGAGGAGGCGGCGCCCGGCACGGTCATCGATTGTGGTTTTGTTCAAAGCGAGACAATTGGTTATGACGCGATGGTCGCCGCGGTGCGTGCGGCCTCCTGGTTGGACATCGAGGCTCACTCGGGTCTGACCCGCGCGATGATCGAGGAGGCCGCGGATATCTACCTCTCAGCGAAAAATGCGATTGGCATTTACGGCATGGGACTGACGCAGCACGTCAACGGTTGGCTCAACATTGGGATGCTGTGCAATCTGCTGCTGCTGCGAGGCAATATCGGTCGGCTCGGCACGGGCGTATCGCCCGTGCGCGGACATTCCAACGTACAGGGCCAGCGTACTGTAGGGGTCGGCGAGAAGACCGCACACATGCCATCGGAAAAGCTGCGGGAGCTGTTCGGCATCGACCCGCCCAAAGAGGAAGGCCTGAACGCGGTCCACGCATGCGAGTCGATACTTGACGGGCAGGTCAAAGCGATGATCTCGCTCGGCGGCAATCTTGTGCGCGCGCTCCCTGACCGGACGCGGATGGAGCGAGCCTGGCGCCGACTACGTCTGACGGTTCAGATTTCAACAAAGCTCAACCGCTCGCACCTTACGCCGGGTGAGATCAGTTTCATTCTTCCCTGCCTCGGCCGCACCGACAAAGACATGCAAGCCAGCGGGCCGCAGGCGGTCACGATGGAGGATTCGCTCTCGCACATCTATGGGTCGATCGGAGAGGCTGACCCGCCGAGCGAGCATCTGCGCTCGGAGGCCGCCATCGTGGCAGGGATAGCCAAGACCACACTGGCATCAAATCCGCGACTGAAATGGGACGAGTGGATCGGCAACTATGATTTGATCCGTGACCTGATCGAGCAGACCTTCCCCGACTATTTTCCGGACTTCAATGGCCGCCTTTTCCAACCCGGGGGCTTCTATCGCGGTAATCCCGCGCGCGAGCGCAAATGGAAAACGGAAAGTGGCAAAGCTGAATTCACGACGCCGACCACGCTTTCCGCGCTTGGCGCGGAGCCCAAGGGGGAAAACGTCATGACCCTTATAACGCTTAGATCGAACGACCAGTTTAATACCACGATTTACGGCTTTTCCGATCGGCTGCGCGGGCTCGATGGTAGCCGTGAGATAGTGCTCATCAATCGCGACGAGATGGTTCGGCTTCGGCTTGAGGAAGGGCAGAAAGTCACCCTGGTCTGTGCGGTGAAGGACGGACACGACCGGCGGATCGACGGGTTAACGGTCACTCCCTACGATTTGCCGCCCCGCTGCGTCGCAGGTTACTATCCTGAGCTTAATCCGCTCGTTCCCCTCGGCTATCACGAGAAGAACTCGCAGACGCCGGCATACAAAGGCACGCCCGTGGAGATCGTCGCATGATCGAACTCGCCTTCGCTGTCGGGAACCACAGCGCCGCCCCGCTGCCAGCGCTGGTACAAGAGGCACCCGTCGCAGTCGTCTGTAACGCCTCGACGATCGCGGTGATGATGGCGAGCCCCGCAGATCTGGAGGATTTCGCGATTGGCTTTGCGCTAACCGAGGGGATGATACGCGACCTCTCCGAACTCGACGACCTTGAAATCGTACCTCACCCTTCCGGCTACGAGGCACGGCTCTGGTTAACCGGGCCGGCAGGGGCGAGCGTCGCCGCTCGCCAGCGTGCGATGATCGGGCCAGTCGGATGCGGGCTCTGTGGAATTGACAGCCTTGCGAAGGTCGACAGGCCATTACCGCACCTACCCGTCGGGAGCGTAAGGCTAACGATAGCCGACGCCTGTCAAGCGGTCTTGCTGTTGCGCGATCATCAACCCGAACACGACCGAACCCGCGCTTGCCACGCGGCAGGCTTTCTGCTGCCGGACCGTGGGATCATCCTCGCCCGCGAGGACGTCGGGCGCCATAATGCGCTCGACAAGCTAGCGGGTGCCCTCGCGCGTGACGGCGTCGATCTGGCCACGGGCGCCATTGTGCTTACTTCGCGAGTTTCGACGGAAATGGTTCAGAAGGCGGTGTCGATCGGAGCCACGGTCGTTATCGCCGTTTCGGCCGCCACGGATTACGCCGTTCGCATTGCCACGGAAGCGAATCTAACTCTGGTGACTCGCGCCCGCGGTGGTCGTGCCGAGATCCTTGCGGCTCCGCACCGGGTTTCCGGCTCGAATTTAAGACCCGCCACGCTTCTCCCGCTGGCCGCTGGATGTGATCCATGACCTTACTCACCGGAGAGCGGGTCACTGCGACACAATACCTGCTCGCGATCGATCTTATCGGCTGAGTTCGTGAAGGTGTCCGTCGGGATCACGGATGAGGTCGTTACCGTTCGACCGCCAAACAATGCGCGTGGCGGCGATGTCGTTGACGGCCCGTGGCGAAAACGCGCGGCTGACCGGATGACGATAGCCCAGCATCTAAAGGGTCTAAGACCGATGTTGGTCAGCTTGGCAGACAACCCAGCAACCTTGGGCTCATGCTTTACCGGGGGATAGGGATAGGACTTGCCCGTCGGGGGCTCAGTGGGGTCCTCGCCTCGCGCTCCGTGGACATGAAAAAGCGCCTCTGCGGCATCGTAATACGGGGCGAAGTCGTTGTACTTCACCGGCCAGGCGGGCGAGATGCCGCCGGCATGGGTGATGTCGTCGAAATCCCGCTCTCGCAGGCGGAACAGCGCCGAGCCATACACCTTCGAATTGCCGCCCACATAATAATGGAGTTGCGGGCTAAAAGTGCCCCCATCGGCGTTGGTCCATGTCTCGGCGGCCTGATACCGGCCGTATACGAAGACGGCTTGTGCGCTCCAATTCGCCTGCTCGCGAGGCAGATAATCGCAGCGTTCGAGCATCAGAATGCGCTTTCCGGTTGGCGCGAGCGCCTGGGCGAGCGAAGCCCCGCCCGGGCCGCTGCCGATAACGATCAGGTCATAGTGATCGGTCAATCGACCCTCCGGCGGCCAGTGTTGACGTTCCATGGTGCAGATAGTGCCTGCGCCCTTTGCTAGACATATTGAACGGTGTGCAGGCGCCAATGTTTCCGCCCGAAGCCTGTTTTCAGCAGTCGCCCCGGAACCACGTTTCGAGCAAATTCGTTAGGATGGTGATCCAGGAGCATATGGCGAAGGTGGCGGTGATTACCGGAGCGGGTGGCTACCGTCGAGGAATTTGTATGATCTGGCACTGCTGTCATGCGATGCGGCGCGAACTGCCCTGACGGCCTCGCCGAAGGTAGGTCTCGCCGACAAATTGATGACGCACACCAACCCGTAATCGGGGTGATCGCGATCCGGATCGATGGACTCGCGTCGGTCGACGATCTGGAAGCCGCAGCTACATCATTCTTGCATGAAGGTTGAACAGGATGATGAGCGTACCTGAGACCATCAGGATCACGATCAGCGTCGAGAACAGGATAAGCTGAAGATCGTCGCGAGCCGATTCCCGAAGAGTGATGTGCAGGAAGAAACGGAAGTGAACAATCATCTGGACGAGTGCCAACGCGAGCACGATCGATAGCGTCGTCATCGAGGTAAAGCTTGGCCAGTGCACTGTCGCGAAGGCGGTGCCAGTGAGCATCAGGGCGAGGCCATAGCCGATCGCATAGGATCGAATCTCTTCACTTTTGCTGTCGTTCGAGCCACTCATCGAATCAGTCCCTGAAGATAAACAACCGAAAAGATCGCTATCCAGACAACGTCGAGAAAGTGCCAGAACAGGCCGAGCCGCAAAATGTTGATTTTGACGCGTGCATCCAGCCCGAACATGATCACCTGAACCATCATCACGATGATCCAGAGACTTCCAAAGAGGACGTGAAGCCCGTGCAGCGGCACCAGCGCGAAGAAGGACGAAAGATATCCGCTACGGGTCGGATAGGCGCCATCGCCAAACATGGTCGAGAAGTCATGCAACTCCATGGCAAGAAAGGCGAGCCCAAGAACCAGCGTCACACCCATCCAGCCGAGTAACTGCCTGCGCGGTGCTGCGTGCTTCATTGCGACCGATGCCAGGCCGAAGGTGAAACTGCTGGTGAGCAGGCTCAGTGTTTCAAGGAAGGCAGGAAGGATTTTGTACTCGCTCGCAGGCGTCGGTCCGCCGACGGTGGCGGGCAACATGACGCCGTAGGTGGCGAAAAGCAACGCGAAGATCACCGCGTCGCTCATCAGGAAGACCCAGAAGCCGAACACCGCGCTGCCCGCCTGCTCATGCGTCAGCTCGTCGGTGCGGCCGAGATTGAGACCGGCGTGCTTGACCTCGTTGGCGCTCATCCGGAAACCTCAGCCAGGCCCTGGTTTGCCGATGTCATTTCGACCTCCCGAGGGATGGACGTCGCAGCCGCCACTGCGCTTAGCCAGCGCTTTTCGGTGCGCTCGACCTCCTCGCCCGAGATCGTCTTGTGAAGATCGCGGACGAAGCTGCGAGCTATTACTGTCGATATACTCACCAGCAACCCGAGCGCCGCGAGCCACCACATATGCCAGACCAGCCCGAAGGCAACTGCCGCGCCGACCACCCCTAGCACGGGACCAGTCATGCTCTTCTTGGGAAGCTCGATGTCGTCATAGGATGGAGGTGGCGCACGGGGAGTGCTATTGCGCTTGCCGTCGTAAAACGGGTCGCGGCCGTGGACCTGCGGGATGACCGCGTAGTTGTATTCCGGCGGCGGCGCGGAGGTCGACCATTCAAGCCCGCGCCCATCCCACGGGTCCCCTGCAAACACGCGGTTGGCATCGCGCTCGCGAATGCTGACCCAGAGCTGCACAAAGAGAGATACCAGCGCGCATAACAGTACCAGCGCACCGAAGCCGGCAACATAAAGCCAGGGTCGGAATAGCGGCTCGAAGACCTCCTGCGTGCGTCGCGCCATGCCTGCAGCTCCGAGCACGTAGAGCGGCATGAATGCCAGGTAAAAGCCGACCACCCAACAGCCGAACCCAACACGGCCCCATTTCTCATTGAGCCGAAACCAGAACGCTTTCGGAAACCAGTAGTGATAGCCCGCGAGCATTCCATAGAGCAGTCCCGGAATCAGCATGTTGTGGAAATGCGCTACCAGGAACAAGGTGTTGTGAACCAGATAATCGAGCGGCGGGAAGGCGAGGAGAATGCCCGTGAAGCCGCCGAGCACGAATGTCATCATGAAGGCCAGCGAGTAGAGCATCGGCACGGTGAAGCGCACCTCGCCGCGAAACATTGTCCAGATCCAGTCGTAAATCTTGACGCCCGTGGGCACGCCGATGGTCATCGTCGCAACGCCGAACGCAGCGTTGATGTCGGCGCTCTGACCCATGGTAAAGAAGTGGTGGACCCACACCGTGAACGACAGAACGGCGATCGCCGCGGTCGCGAGCACCAAGGAGGTGTAACCGTAGAGTTCCTTGGTAGAAAAGGTGGAAACAACCTCAGAATAAACGCCGAAGGCCGGCAGGATCAGGATGTAGACCTCTGGGTGACCGAACAGCCAGAATAGGTTGGCGTAGTTCATCATGTTGCCGCCGAGGTCATTTGTGAAGAAATGAAACCCCAGATAGCGGTCGAGCGCGAGCAACGCGGTCGCGACGGTCAGCGGCGGCATAGCAAAGATCATCAGGATGCTGGTGCACAGCGCCGTCCACACAAACAGCGGCATCCGCATCAGAGTCATGCCCGGGCAGCGCATCTTGTAGATGGTGACGGCAAAGTTGAGCCCCGTGAGCGTCGATCCGACCGAGCCCAGCGTCACCGCCCAGATCCAGTAATCGGGCCCCTCGCCTGGGCTAAAGGCGAGTTCCGTGTAAGGCGGGTAGCCGCTCCAGCCGCCGGTCGAGAACTCGCCGATGACCAGCGACACCATCATCAGGCCGGCAGCGCCGCCCGTCAGCCAAAGGCTGATCGAGTTAAGCAGCGGGAAGGCGACGTCGCGGCTGCCAATCTGGAGCGGCATGACATAGTTGATAAGTCCAGTCAGGAACGGCATCGCCATGAAGAAGATCATGATGGAGCCGTGCGTGCTGAACAATTGCGAGAAATGGTCGGGCGCAATGAAGCCGGGATTATCGATCGCTACCGCCTGCTGCATCCGCATCAGCACCGCCTCGATCAGCGCGCGGCTGAGCATCACCAAGGCCAGCACGATGTACATGATGCCGATTTTCTTGTGATCGAGGCTGGTGAGCCATTCGGACCATAGATACCGCCACTTGCCGAGCCACGTGATCAGCACCACCACGCCGACAGCCCCAATGATGACAATCAAGGCGGCCCCAGCGCCGATGATCTCGCTGACGGTGGGATTGTCCCAGGCGCGAACGAACGGCAGCGCGTGCCAGTCGAAGCGGCCCAGCACTGGAGGCCAGATGCCCTGACTCATGATCGGGGCTCCTGAGACTGGACGAGAATATCCTTGAACAGATCTGGGGGTGTCGACGAGAAGAAGATGGGCTGAGGCGGAGAGGATTTTTGGAAAAGTTCGGTGAGCGCCTTGCCATCGAGTGGCCGCGCCGAAGCCTGCACGCCGGTCAGCCAGTGTTCATAATCGGCCGGCGAAAGCGCCACGACATCGAATTTTTCGTTCTGGAAGCCCGCTCCGTTAAACTGCGTGTTTTCGCCGCGATAGACACCCGGCCTGGATGCGGCGAGATTGAGCTCAGTCGTCATCCCCGCCATCGCGTAGATCTGGCCTGCAAGTTGCGGAATCAGCAGCGCCTGCATCACCGTGCCGCTGGTCAGGCTGATATGGACGGGCCGTCCGACCGGTATAGCCATCTGGTTTACCACCGCGATGCGCTGGTCCGGGTAGATAAAGAGCCATTTCCAGTCGAATCCTACTGCCTGAACCTCCAGCGCCGGCTGGTCGGACGCGATCGGCCGATAGGGGTCGAGCATATGCGTATAGTGCCACAGCACGAAGCCGAGGCCGATAACGATCCCAATCGGCGGGATCCAGATAAAGCCTTCGAGCGTCCAGGAAAAATTCCAGTGCGGCCGGAACGCACTATGCTTGTTTGAGAGGCGGTAATGCCAAGCTATGAGCGGGGTGAGCAGCAGCACCGGCCCCGCGACGAAGACCAACACCGCCCCGACGATCACGTAGAGGTGCCACTGGCTCTCGGCAATCGGCCCGGCGTGGTTCATCACGCTGAGATTCAGAGGTCCGCATCCGCCAAGCAGCGAAAGCGGCAGTGTTGCGAAAAGGAAAATCCGACCTCGCGCTACCATCATCCGCCCGCTCGCTGGATCACGGGACCGGAAAGAAACAACCCGGTATTGATAACACCCAAATGCGTCAATGCCTGGGGGACATTGCCGATCAGGCCGCGGCTGCGCACATCATACTCCTCGCTGAGCAGGCCCACATCGTTTGCCAGTCCGATCACCCGCTCCAGCAGTGCCGCGGCCTCGTCGTCGCGGCCCTGCATCTTGTAGCAGTCCGCAAGCCAGCACGAACAGGCGAGGAATGCACCCTCATCGTGGCCGTCCGGTCTCGGCGCCTTGCGTCGTACCAGCCCCCCTTCCATCAGCTCCCGCTCAATCGCCGCGATCGTGCCGGCAATGCGTGGATCGTCAGCGGGAAGGAAGCCGACGAGCGGCAGCAGCAACAGCGACGCGTCGAGGGTGTCGCTATTATAGTGCTGGACGAAGCGACCGAGATCGCTGGAGTAACCGCGTTCGCAAACGGTGCGGTGGATTACCATGCTAAGCTGTTGCAGCCGGGCGACCAGTGCGCGGTCGACCTTATCGTCGTTGGCGCGCGCCGCGACGAAGCGGGAGATGCCGACCCACGCCATGGCCTGCGAATAGGTGTAGCATTGCGGATCGCTCCAGCCTTCCCAGATGTCGGCGCTTGGCTGGTCCCAGACTTTCTCGAGATGCGTGACGATGCCGATTTCAGCTTGGACGACGCGCGGCGTGCGTTCGATTCCGGCCTTGGCGAGCACATCGAAACTATCCATCAGCTCGCCGACGACGTCGAGCTGCGTCTGGCCCGAGGCGGCATTGCCGATGCGGACCGGAGTAGCGCCTTGATAGCCCGGCAACGCGTCGAAATCATATTCCGGCAAGCGACGGCCACCGTCGATCCGGTAAACGATCTGGAGGTCCGCAGGGTGGCCCGCGACCGCTCGCAGGATCCAGTCGCGCCAACGAATCGCTTCTTCGTGGAAGCCAGCGTTGAGCAGTGCGGTAAGCGTGAACGTGGAGTCTCGCAGCCAGCAGTAACGATAATCCCAATTCGCTGCTCCACCCGGGATTTCCGGCAATCCAAACGTCGCTGCGGCGACTATCCCGCCGCTTTCTCGATCCATTAGCATGCGCAGAGTGATCAGCGAGCGTCGTATGGACTCGGCCCGATCGCTTTTAGCCCTGAACTGACCGATCCAATCCTTCCACGCTTTCTCAGTGGCCTTGACCAGGGCATCAATCTTGAAAGGAGAGGGTAATTCGGCCATGGAGGGCGAGTAGCTTAGGACGAAGGCCACCTTCTTTCTTTTGACGGTGAAACGGGCGCTGGCATCGTCGGTGTCCATCAAGAGTTCGACGGGAGAATCGAGAAGGATGCGATCCGGACCGACCTCAAAAATGGCGCCGCGTTCATGGTATTGCTTCCAAGGCGCAATCTGGCCGTAGCCGAACCGCAGCCTTAACGTCATCGCCATCTTCACCTCGCCGTCCAGCCCCTCCACGATGCGGATGATCGACGATGGGCCGACGCGCCAAGGCATAAGGTTCGTCACGCGCACTCGTCCGGTGTCGGTCAAATGCTGAGTTTCGAGGATCGCAGTACCTTCTCGGTATTGGCGGATAGTCTCCGTGACAAATCCCGCCGGTGAAATGCGCCAATAACCGTGACGCGCGTCACCCAGAAGGGCCGCAAAACATGCGTCGCTGTCGAAGCGGGGCCAGCACAGAAAGTCGGTCGATCCCGTTCTGGCAACGAGCGCGCAACTACGACTGTCCCCGATGATCGCGTAGCTCCGGATCGCCGATGTCATCGCAGGAGCCGCACCTTTAGGCAAAATGTCCGGGGCTGCCGATCAGGGCAAATACAACAGTCCAAATGGTTCCTAGGCCTCCATGCCGACGCAGGATGCCGCGGGCCTCGTGCCATAAATGTGAACGTGAAAAGACTGTTCGGGTTCCCCGGGCGGTTCGCCTCGCCACCATGGCGGTTACCAAGCGCTGAAAAATACGACTTGGCCGCGCCCCAACTAAAAAAATGGGGCCGCGACCGGTCTCGTCGCCACCTTGGACCCGTCGCGGCCGTAATTCGGCTTGCGGTTGGACGAATCTATGCATTTTTGGATGAGACTAAAGAAGCCTAGCTCAGTCGTGTTCGCGGCTTCCACATACCGGTGTCCGCTACCAAATAAGGCGGAGCGCCACGTGCCACTGGCAAAAAAAGAGAAAATTGAAAGATCATGGAGGAGAGAGAAAAATGAGCAGATCAAAATTGACGATGCTAATGGGAGCCGCGCTCGCGTGCTGCTGTATTGCAAATGCGAACGCAGCCGGAAACAAGGTGGTGATCGGAGATATTGACGACATGTCGGGGCTTTATGCCGACGTGATCGGTCAAGGAGGAATTGAGGCCGCCAAAATGGCGATCGATGACTTTGGCGGCAGCGTTCTCGGCAACAAGATTGAGCTGCTAACTTCCGATCATCAGAACAAGCCGGACTTGGGCGCTCAGAAATTCCGCGAATGGGCGGATCGCGATGGCCTGACCATGGTCCTCGGCGGTTCAAACACGGGGGTCAGCATTGCCATGGCAACAATAGCAAAGGAGAAGAAGACACCATTTTTCGCCATCGGCGCAGCCGGCGCATCGCTAACGGGTAAGGATTGCACGCCGTACACCGTTCACTATGCCTACGATACGACATCGCTCGGTAACGGTACGGCGACTACCATGGTCAAGCAGGGCGGCAAGACCTGGTTCTTCCTAACTGCGGACTATGCTTTCGGTACACAGCTGCAGGAAGCGGCTGCCAAGGTCGTTGAAAAGAACGGCGGCAAGGTGATCGGCGCTGTGCGCGTGCCGTTATCGACCTCTGATTTTTCCAGCTTTCTGCTTCAGGCCCAAAGCTCAGGTGCGCAGGTTCTGGGCCTTGCCAATGCGGGCAACGATTTCACGAATTCGCTCAAAGCTTCTGACGAATTCGGCATCGGCAAGACGATGAAGCCCGCTGCGCTGCTGGCCTTTATCAGCGATATCCACGCATTGGGCTTGAAAACGGCACAAGGGCTCTATCTTACCACAGGGTGGTACTGGGACCTCAACGACAAGACCCGCGCGTTCTCGAAGCGCTACTTTGCCAAGACGCAGCGCGAGCCGACAATGAACCAGGCTGCGTATTATTCGGCCACTTTGACCTATCTTAATGCAGTCAAGGCGGCCGGTAGTACCGACCCCGACAAGGTGATGGCCGAATTGCGAAAGTTGAAAATCGACGATATGTTTACGAGCAATGGCAAGATTCGCTCTGATGGATTGATGGAGCACGAGATGTACATCATGCAGGTGAAGAAGCCGGACGAGTCCAAGTATCCTTGGGATTATTACCGTCTAGTTCAAACGATGTCCGGTGAGGAAGCTTTCGGCAAGGTCTCGGACAGCGGTTGTTCAATGGCTACTCACTAATCAGGGTTGTGACGCAACATCCGCCGCTGGTCCCATTGAAGCCAGCGGCGGCTTCTATTGCGGGAGGGAAGGACATGAAAGCGATGAGGCTGTAGCTCCTTTCTTAGGCCTAGTGGCTTATTTGTTGGGCCATCTGGCATTGATGAATTAGGAGTGATCCCGAGGACACTGCGCGTCGACGCACTCCTTGCCGTGGGCTTTCTCGGTGCAACAATTGGCGCACGTTCCATGTTCAGTGGTCCCGGTTAGGGGCGACGGCGAGTTCATGAGCTTTCCAGGCGATCGCGCAGCGGCTCGTCGTGATGGAGGCTGAGCGTTGTCCGCACCAACGCGAGATGCGAAAAGGCCTGAGGAAAATTACCGACCTGCTTATCGGCTCTTGTGTCGTATTCCTCGCTTAGCAGTCCGAGATCGTTGCGCAGCGCAAGGAGCCTATCGAGAAGGGCGTGTGCCTCTGCGATTCGCCCCTGTAGCTGATAAACATCAACCAGCCAGAAACTACAGGCAAGGAACACCCCTTCGCCAGCAGGCAGGCCGTCCGCGCCACTCTCCGTCCGGTAACGCAATACGAAACCGTTTGAAACCAGGTCACGTTCGATGGCGGTGACCGTTTGCGCGACTCTCGGATCGTCCGCCGGAAGGAAGCCAGCCGTCGGAATTAAAAGCAGGCTCGCGTCAAGCTCCGTGTTCCCGAAACTTTGCGTGAAGGTTCCACGATCAGCGTTGTAACCCTTGTCGCAGACCGTGCGATGGATCTCGTCACGAACCTCGCGCCAGCGGTTCAATGGTGCAGCCGCTCCCGCAATGCGAAGCTGCTTCTGCCACCATGATTGCGAAAGGTTTACCGTTCTTGTGATGGTCTCCATGTTGGCCGGCGTTCACCGTCGCGTCGTTGGTTGCCAGACGACCGAACCGGAAATATCCCCATAGCCAGATGACCGTTCCGAACAGCGCGGTGAGCGGCCATACAAGGTTCATGATCCACATCTTCTGCGGGTGATAACATTCGTCGATGGCGATCACGATCGCACAGGCAAGCCCAAGGAACCGAAATCCGATAGACAAATCATGTAACCAGGGAGGGACCATCGCCGGCTCACTGCGAAGTAGATAATTTTTGATCGACTTTGATCGTCGTGCGTTTTGGAGTGACAAAGACAGCTACAACATCAGGATGCTTCGCCTTGACGGATCGTTCGAGGGAAGCCGTCGCGCGCTCGATTTCCGAGGCGCGAAGATCGTCGACGAAGTCGATGTCGAACGCCGCGACAATCTGTTGAGGCGCAAGGTGTACGGTTATCAGACGGCCGATGCTGCTTACGCCAGGAGTACCACTTGCAATGTTCAGTATCGACCGTCGCGTTGGTTCACGTGCCGGTTCGCCGATCAAGAGACTCTTACTTTCCCTCGCCAGGAACAGGGCAGTTATGGCCAACACCAAGCCGATGCCGATCGACGCTAGGCCGTCGAATTCCCGTATGCCGGATAGCTCTGCGGCTAACGTCCCGGCAAAGGCAATCGCGATGCCCACAAGGGCGGCCGAGTCCTCAAACAGCACCAGATAGGAAGCCGGATCCCGGCTCCTGGTTGCTGCTTCGAGATAGCTCAAGGTCCCACGCTGCTTCTCGAATTCGCGAAGCGCAATCCACCAAGTCGCGGATTCAAATACAAACGAAAGTCCAAGCACGATGTAGTTGACGCGCGGGTCTTCTATGGCCGCCGGATGCAGAATATGCGTCACGCCTTCGTAAATCGATATGCCGGCACCTAGCGAGAAGATCAGCAGCGCGACAACGAAACACCAGAAGTACAGCTCGCGCCCGTGGCCAAGGGGATGCTGTTCGTCGGGCGGCGCGGAGGCACGGTGAATGCCGTAAAGCATCAACCCCTGATTGACGGTATCGACCAGCGAGTGGACGCCTTCACTCAGCATCGCCGAGCTTCCAGTCCACGCCGCCGCAGCGAATTTGGTGGCGGCGACCAGCAGATTGCCGGCAAGCGCGGCATAGATGACAAATTTGGAAGAGGAGGCAGACGCCATCTCGGATATCCGCTGACTGAATGGACGGCTGACCTAGGGTAAAGGTTCGATCGTTCAATTGGTTCCTGCGGTCGATGGGCTTTAAGAAGGCCGCTGGCTTTCGGGTTCAGGACGGATCGTCCGCCGTGGGACAATGCCGCGGGTAGACCCCTGGACCATGATGCTGATGGACTGGATATCTGGGTAGCGGCGCCGCCTGACTTTGCCAGCGTAGGCCGATGCTTCGCAAACCACCGTCGTCGATGTTCCGGTTAGGGAACCTGCTGCGGCTGGGAAAGTTACATTTCGATGCAACACGATGCGTCGCAGAAGCCGGAGGATGACGCCCAATCTGGAGAAGAGGGCGAGGGTGGGGCATCGGGCCTATTTGGAAAAATCGCCAGCGCGACGTCGCAGGCGGCGGGTCGAGCCACCACCTTTCTTGCCGCGGTCAGCATTGTCGTCGTCTGGGCCGTAACGGGGCCGTTGTTTCACTATTCGGACACTTGGCAGCTCGTGATCAACACGGGAACGACAATCGTTACGTTCTTGATGGTCTTCCTGATCCAGAACTCGCAAAATCGGGATAGCGCGGCGATTCAGGTGAAGCTGGACGAACTGATCCGCGTGAGCGCAGTACACAACTCCTTCGTTGGCATCGAACATCTTAGCGACAAGGATTTGGCAGAGATAAGGGACAAATGCGAAGCGCGAGCAAAAGCGGCCGGAGCGGGACAAGAGGCCGTCAAACGGACCGGCAAGAAAGCTAAGCGTGCCGCACAACGCATCGCGCAATAAGATGGAAGATCTGTCAGCGACCGCGATATCTCTCCGACGCATATTTCGAGATGAATGCAACTATCGGGCGATGGGCTCATTGTTCCTCGGGGTGTCCTTTCGATGAGTTAGAAACATGTCTACGATAGCGCCCCTGCCGAGATCCCGCGCCGACCAGCCTGACACCGGAAATCGAGTTGCCGAAAGCGAGAGTCGCCGATTTGGGCATTGGTGGGCCGCTTCGGTTGGGTTCGTGCAGGTCCTTCTCGGGCTGGTAATCGGCGCCGGCGGCATCTGGCTGATCATGCTCGGAGGCTCGTGGTATTATCTGATCGCCGGGATCGGCCTGGTTTTGTCCGGTGCAATGATGCTCCGGCACGATTTCGCCGGCGTTTGGGCTTATTCGGCAACCTGGCTGTTGACGTTGGTTTGGGCCTATTGGGAAGTCGGTCGCAACGGCTGGGCATTGGTACCACGCGTGGTCGCGCCCACTGTAATTCTGCTTTTTGTGTTGACGACGATACCAGGGCTTCTGCGGAGCGCTTCAAGCGGCTACAGGTCGAGAAATATTGCGGTCGTTGCGGCGGCTTTTGTGTTGCTTGGTATTACTCTCGCCGCTCACGTTCAGAACGTGTCAGCGCAGGCCGTCCTGCCTTCCAATCCCGCCGACAAAGCTCCGGCCAACCAATCGTTGGCACAATCCGGGAAGGGCTCCCCGCCTGCGGCATCGCGGGCCGCGGAGAATGGTCAAGTGGAATCCGGGGGTGGCAATATCCATACCGGTGTCGCCGTTTCTCCGACGCCCGGCACAACGTTGGAGGCTGGCAAAGATTGGCCTGCATATGGAGGCTCAAAACTCGCGACGCGCTATTCGCCGCTTGATCAGATTACGCCGAGCAACGTATTAAAGCTAGAAAAAGTCTGGACATATCGCACCGGCGATATGCCGAGCGAACAGGCCAAAGGCAAATATTCGCCGGAAAATACACCGATCAAAGTGGGTAACCGGCTCTTCGTCTGTTCTGCCAAGAACATCCTGATCGCGGTCGATGCCGTCTCCGGCAAGGAGAACTGGCGATACGATCCCAAAGTGGCCGATGCAGCTATTCCGTACGGTGCGACGTGCCGCGGGGTTGCCTATTACGCTCTCCCGAACGCCGCACCGGATCAGATCTGCGCTACGCGGATACTTGAGGGTACGCTGGATGCGAGGCTGATCGCCGTGGATGCAAAAACCGGCAAGCCATGTGCCGATTTCGGCAGCAACGGCAGCGTTGACCTCAATCAGGGCATCGGTGAAACCGTGCCGGGCTGGTACGCGGTAACGGCGCCCCCGACCATCGTTCGCGGCATTGTCGTCATGGGCGCGCAAATCAAGGACGGCCAGGCGGAGGACGCGCCATCGGGTGTGATTCGAGGCTACGATGCCATCACCGGCAAGCTGGCGTGGGCATGGGATATGGGACATCCGGATCGCACCGGTGCGCCGCCCGCGGGCGAAACGTATTCGCGGGGCACGCCCAACATGTGGACCGCGGCTGCAGGAGACGAAGAACTGGGTTATGTCTACGTGCCGCTTGGAAATGCCTCCGTCGATTACTATGGCGCACAGCGCAAGACCTTCGAGAACGATTATAATAGCTCGCTTGTTGCCATCGACGTAACGACAGGTAAGCCGGTCTGGCATTTCCAGACCGCGCGATATGATCTGTGGGACTACGATCTCGGCTCTCAGCCGTCGCTGGTCGATATCCCAACTGACAGTGGTTCGATACCTGCGGTCATTCTCCCGAGCAAGCAGGGCCAGATCTATGTCCTGAACCGCAAGACCGGCAAATCGCTTTTCCCCGTTGAGGAGCACGCCGCGCCGAGCGGCGGCGGTGTCGAGCCGCAACACCTTGCAAAGACCCAACCCTATTCCGGCTACGCCCATGTCGATCAGGCCAGGCTTACGGAAAAAGACATGTGGGGAATGAGTCCGATCGACCAGCTGTGGTGCCGTATCCAGTTCAGACGGGCTGCTTATGATGGCGAATACACCGCGCCAACGGTCGACCGTCCCTACATCGAATATCCTGGCTACAATGGCGGCTCGGATTGGGGAAGCGTGGCAGTCGATACCAAACGCGGCATTTTGGTTGCCAACTACAACGACATGCCCAACTTCAACTGGCTGATCCCGCGCGAAAAGGCCGACAAAATGGGCCTGAAGCCGATAAACCAGGGCGGCACGAGCAAGTCCGCCGAAGGTGACGGCGATCCGCAGACGGGCTCGCCCTATGCGATCCATGTCAACGCAGGTTGGCAGATGCCGACGGGATTGCTTTGCAAGCAGCCGCCATATGGGCATATCCGCGCGATCGATCTCAAGACCGGCAAGACTCTGTGGGATAACCCGATCGGCAGCGCCAGAAATAACGGTCCGTTTGGCATCCCCTCGATGCTGCCTATCACCATTGGAACACCGAACAACGGAGGGCCTTTGGTGACCGCGGGTGGACTCATCTTCGTCGCTGCCACAACCGACGACACCTTCCGTGCCATCGACATAAAGACCGGCAAAGTTGTCTGGCAAGATCAGCTTCCCGCGGGCGGCCAAGCCAATCCCATGACTTACGAAGCTGACGGACGGCAATATGTCGTCATCGCTCCCGGGGGGCATCATTTCATGAAGACAAAGGTGGGCGACTATGTGATCGCGTATGCGCTGCCCAAAGCAAAATGACGACGTCACCTCCCGTTAGGCAACGACCTCTGGTTAAAACAGTCGCGCGCTCGGTCGCCGCCCAATTAGCGTGGACGGTTCGCTGTCTGGTTTGGAGTTGATGTGCACTTTCTTGGAATAGACTGGGTTGGTATCAACCCTGAAAATGGTCGCAAGGTCTTGCTTTCGGTCGTTTTCGTCGTCGTGATCCTGGTAACGAGCGGAATGGTGCGCTGGTTCGTTGGACGTGTAGTCGCTCGCGGGGATTACGCAAGCATCCAGACGAAGTTTTGGACCAGGCAGGGCGTCAGCCTGGTGTCGACGATCTTCCTGATCCTCGGATTGCTATCGATCTGGTTCAACGACCCGACACGTCTGGCGACCGCGTTTGGATTGATGTCCGCGGGTCTCGCGTTTGCGCTTCAGCAGGTAGTTACGTCAATTGCAGGATATTTCGTCATTCTGCGGGGCTCGACCTTCACGGTGGGGGACCGGATATCGATGGGCGGCGTTCGCGGCGACGTCATGCGACTGGGTTTTATTCAAACAACGATCATGGAAATGGGGCAACCGCCGAGCGTTCAGGGCGCCGACCCTGCGATGTGGGTCAAAAGCCGCCAGTTCACGGGTCGCATCGTAACGGTTGCTAACTCGAAAATCTTCGCAGAGCCTGTCTTCAACTACACGCGTGACTTTCCGTTTATCTGGGAGGAAATGGCGATTCCGATCACTTATCAGGCGGATCGAGATCGGGTGGAAGAAATCATGCTGGAGGCGGCGAGACTTCATGCCACTGATCCCAATTCCATGGCGAATGCAGCAAAAGCGGATATTCGAGCGCGCTTTGGCATTGAGCCCATCGAACTCGATCCTAGGGTGTTCTACCGAATCACCGACAATTGGCTTGAACTCACCGTCCGCTTCATCGTCGCAACTCACCAGATACGGGGCGCCAAAGACGCGATGAGCCGGCATATCATTGCGGAACTGGACACGGCCGGTATCGGCATCGCCTCCGCTACATTTGATATTGTGGGTTTTCCCCCGATCGAACTCCGCGGGTCTTGTGCTAAGAAAAAAGATGGACGGATTGCCGCCGGCGAAGGAAACGGGCCACAAAATGTGGATGATTCATCACCATAAAGGAATCAGGTCTATGGTTAATGTCCAGCCGAAACAGCATCGGACTGATGGGCGTCAAGATCGAAATATCCAACTTCAAATCTGGGGAGTTCGAAGAGATCGTTGAAGATGAGTTTCGACTGATTTTACCTACGTCGGCGGCTAGTAGTTCTGCTCAGATCGAGCGTTGATCACGTCACCACAAACAAAAGCACGACGAACAACAGGAACATTGCAATTGCAATGAAGAATAATATTTTCGCTATCCGCGCTGATGCCGCCGACACTCCGGAAAAGCCGAAGAAGCCGGCTAGAAGAAGCCGGCTACCAGCGATACAACAAAGAAAATCAGAGCCCATTTAAGCATGAATATGCCCTAAACCAAGTTAGCCGCAAGCTTGATTGGCCCGGCTCGACCTGCCTTTTGCGCGGGGTCGAGATGGCATCGGAGGATCAGCTCTTTTTCTTGCTGTAGGAGAATTTTGGCGCATTCTTCAACGTGTCCTTTGTCGTGTCGACAAAGGCCTGCCATGTGCCGTCCTTCTGACTAACGACCACAGTCTTCGGATCGAGAACTACATAGCTTTCGCCAATTCCCAAAAATCCACCCACGCTCACCACGACGCCGGTGACATCCCGCCCGTTTTCGATGGCCAGATCCTCTATCTCGCCCAGCTTTTCTTTCTGGTTATTGTAAACGTTGGCGCCAAGCAGCTTCGTCGTCATGAAGTCCGCCGGTTTGACATCGACGAACCGGACAGCAAGTGTCGCTGAATCGGCGGTGCGAAGCCCTGATGATGTTTCGGTAGCCGCATTGCCAGTTGTGCTGGATGAGACGCTCGGAGGCGACGTCGCGGGCGAGGTGGTATTTGACTGCGCAAATGCGGCACTCGATGCCGTTGCCAGTGCGAGAACAATCGCGACACGATTGACCATAACTTGCTCCAAGGTTTTATTAGGAAAATCAATAGCTCTGAAGTGCCATTAACTTTTCTAACTCTACATGATGCAATTTGTTCCTCACGCGGATGGCCACGCTATCTCGTTATCGGACGACGCCCCCACCCGGTTACGTAGCAAGCCCGTGAAACGATTTCCGGCTCTCTTTTTGTACCTGCTCCACTCGTCCTAGGCAGCGTTTCGAGGCGCGCCAACATACATCGGCAAAAGATAATCGACTTGCGGAGGAGTATGCTTATATTGCCGAAGTGGAAGTTGGTGGTTTCAAACGTGCTCCCAATAGGAAGCTGGGTCAGTGACAGCGCGCCTCCGGAAACTGTTTGATGATTTGGCCGAGACATTTTGGCTGCTTCCGGCTCTGATCGTGTTGGCCGGAGGGTTGATCGCGCTTGCCTTTGTGCAACTTGATCGCAGTGGGATTGCCCCGCGATTGTGAAGGCTGGCTCTATGACGGCGGAGCGACCGGCGCTCGTACCTTGCTCGGCGTAGTCGCATCATCGACCATTGGCGTTGCAGGCACGGTATTCTCGATTACCATTGCTGCATTGTCCTTGGCCGCTGGGCAGATGGGTCCGCGATTGCTTCGGAATTTTACCAAGGATCGCGGTAATCAGGTGACGCTCGGTGCGTTTCTCGGCACGTTTTCTTACGCGTTGATTGTGCTTCGGAGCGTCCGCACCCAGGAGGAGGGTGCCTTCATCCCGCGTCTCTCGCTTACCGTCGCCATCATTCTGGCGTTTGTGGCAACAGAACTCCGCGGCAAGATTGCGCACGGGCTCTCTGGCTTAGGAAATCCAAGTGGCACTGAAGATGGGGTTAGCCTTGTTACCTTCGCTGCAGGCCGCGACCCTTCAGGAGGTTTGCGGGCATCTGGAACTCTGGAGTTTCAGACAATTTGGAGCATATTCGATGCTGCGGACCAAATTTGGGATACAAGGATTGAACTAAGCAACCTAGTTAAAACGTTGTTACGTCTCGATGATCGCGCCTAGAGACTATCCAGTCTTTGCGAAAGCCAATCACTTCATCTCCTCCAGCAGCTTCCGCGCCTCACCCAACACCGCCTGAATCCGCAGTCGCTCGGCGATCGCATTCTTGCTGAACAGCCCATGCTTACGCGCGTTCCGGTTTGCCCTTGGCGCGCCGGCCCCTTGCGCACCATCGTGCATGCGGCATCGCTTCCTGCCGCCCACCGCCGGCGAGTGACACGCGCCGCCGCAACGGGTTTTCGCGCCACACCGCGGGCTCGCCAGCATCGGGCCGGTATTTCTGATGTGATCGCTCATGCCTGTGTTTCCCGCCTGCCATCAGCGCAATCGCGGCTGTCGCCTGGAGCCCGAGGCCTTCGGCGCCTTCCGCGCCGTGGAGGCCGGGTTTTTGTCCGATACGATCACGCTCGCATGCTGCGTGACGTTGCCGACGATGGCGTTGCCGCCGTCGCCGACCGACACGTTCTGCACGGTGATGGCTGGCCCGCTTTGGCTCCGGTGGCGGTTCAGCGCCTCAATCTGGGCGGGAAAGGTGCGGGCGAGCCTGCCCAGTGCGCGCGCGGCGCTGTCGTGCCGGGCGAGGTCGTCGGCATTGGCGAGGTGATGGGCGCATCGCATCGCCATCACATGAACCGAAACCATCTGCGCCACCAGCATGGCCTCGACGGCATCCCGGGGCTTGATGCTCTTCACCATCGAAATCATGAAGGCGAGGTTGACCTCGTCGGGACTTTCGCCGCTCACGCTGGCCTTGACCAGCTGCCTGACGATGCCATGCATCGCCTCGCGATCGGTCACCCCCGTGCGTCAGCCATCAGCTGTTCGCCGAGTTCCGGGCCTGGATGGTCGATCGAGAAGCCGTGCGACTGAAGCTTTATCCGCGGGGCTGCGGCGGCTTCGGTGGGGCCGGTTGCGGCAATCGCCGTTGAGATCGTGGGGGCGGGAGCGGTGTTCATGGTGAGGTCTCCATAGCGTTTTCGAGCGAAGTGGACACCGGTTCGCGAAGAGAAAACGCGTCAAAACAAAGGCGCGCGCGGACGGCCACGAGCAGGCGATCGCTTGGCCCGCGGCGGTCCGGTGCAGTTCTAGTGGTGGGTGAGGATTTTCCGGCTGCAGTCTCGACGGAAGTGCCCGTTATAGCGTTTTCGAGCGAAAGCCTGCCCCGGACTTGATCCGGGGTGGACGCCGGTTCGCGTGAAGAAAACGCGTCAAAACAAGAATGTGCGCGGGCGGATACAGGATTTCGGAATAGTGAAGGAATGCCCCTGATTTGCCCGACGTGTCAAACTGTTTATCTGACGCTTGCGGCCGCCGGCTACTTTGCATGGGGTTGTTTTCGATATTTTGGGATCGCGCACCAAAGGCACCGATCCGCTCTGGTCGCGCAATGAGGAAGCCATTAGTATCCTTCCATTGCTCTACATGGAAAGAAACTCCGATGCGCCTACTGACCTGCACGATCCTCGCGATCGGAACGCTCCTCGCCGCCGCGCCTGTCCGCGCGCAGACCTACGACCCCAGATATCCGGTCTGCCTGCAAGTCTACGGCATCGAGGGCGGTTACATCGATTGCAGTTTTACATCGCTGCCGCAGTGCGCCGCGTCGGCGTCGGGCCGCTCGGCCCAATGCCTGAACAACCCCTATTTCGGCGCTGCACGCAGCACGCCGCGCGGGCCGTTCTACCCGCGGTAAAGCCGCGTCCAGCGATCACAATAGCGTTTTCGAGCGAAGTGGATTCCGGTTCGCGTAAAGAAAACGCGTCAAAACAAAAGACTAGAGCCCGGTTCTGATTCAATCAGAACCGATAAGGCTCTAATCCACCTTCGCGCCGGACTCCCGGATGATCTTCGTCCACTTCGTGGTTTCGTCGGCGAGGAATTTTCCGAATTCCGCGCCCGAAACGCTGCCGGGCTCGGCGCCGAGTTCGTCGAAGCGCTTTTGCACCTCGGGCATTTTCAGGATGGCGGCGACGTCGCCTTCCAGCTTGGCAAGGACAGGTGCGGGTGTTTTGGCCGGCGCCACCAGTCCGAACCAGGCCGAGGCTTCGAAGCCGGGGAGGCCTGACTCGGCGACCGTGGGCACGTCGGGCAGGGCGCTCGCGCGTTTCGTGCCGGCAACAGCGATCGCGTTGATGCTGTTGCCCTTGACCTGTGGCAGCACCGCCGGGATGTTGTCGAACATCATGGGAATGTGGCCCGCAATCAGATCGTTCATCGCCGGCGCAGCACCCCGGTAAGGGACGTGCACGATATCGATGCCGCTCATGCTCTTGAGCAATTCGCCGGCCAGATGATTGGTCGAACCGTTGCCCGACGATCCGAAATAAAGCGTGCCCGGCTTCGCCCTGGCAAGCGCGATCAATTCCTTGACGTTCTTGATGCCAGTCGAGGGATGCACGGCCAGTACGATCGGCACCGAGGCGATCAGCGCGACCGGCGCGAATGCCTTCGACGGGTCGTAGCGCAGCTCCTTGTACAGCGCGGCATTGATGGTGAGCGGAGGCGGCGCGGTCAGCAACAGTGTGTAGCCGTCCGGGTCAGAACCCGCGACCGCCTCGGCACCGAGATTGCCGCCGGCGCCGCCGCGGTTCTCGACCAGAAATGTCTGTCCGTTGTTACGCTCCGACAGTTTTTGCGCGATGACGCGGGCGACGATGTCGTTGGAGCCGCCGGCCGGGAACGGCACCACAATCTTGACCGGATGGGAGGGATAACCCTCGGCCAACGCGGCGCCGGTGTGTATCACGGCGCTGCCGGCAAGCAGCACGACGGCGCAGGCAAGCAGGATCGAACGGCGGCAGAACGGCTGCATGGAACGCTTCCTCGTTGTTATTATTGGTCTTGGTTATTATTGGTCTTGCGGGTGCAAGGCGCTTTGCCGCCCCGACCCCTTCCGCTTATATAGCTTTATAGACGCTATCTGTCCTGTGAGGTCATGTGACTGCCCAAAATCCCGCCGCCGGCAAACCGGTCGATCCCGCTTCCCTCGTCAATGTGCCGCGGCTGGTTACGGCCTATTTCGCCGGGAAACCCGATGTGGCCGATCCGACCCAGCGCGTCGCCTTCGGCACGTCGGGGCATCGCGGGACGTCGCTGAAGAACTCGTTCAACGAAAATCATATCCTGGCGACGACGCAGGCGATCTGCGATCACCGCCGCGAGACCGGCCTGACCGGGCCGCTGTTCGTCGGCATCGACACCCACGCGCTGGCCGAGCCGGCGCTGGCGAGTGCGGTGGAAGTGTTTGCGGCCAATGGCGTCGACATCATGATCGACGAGCACGGCGGCTATACGCCGACGCCGGTCATCTCGCATGCGATCCTGAGCTACAACAAGGGGCGGACTGGCGGCCTTGCCGACGGCGTCGTCATCACGCCGTCGCACAATCCGCCGGAGGACGGCGGCTACAAATATAATCCGCCGCATGGCGGGCCTGCCGATACCGATGTCACCGCCAAGGTCGAGAAGGCCGCCAATGCCTACATGGCAGCGGACATGAAGGGCGTGGCGCGGATGGTCTACGAACGCGCCCTTAAAGCGGCCTCGACGCATCTGCACGATTACATCCGGCCCTATGTCGCCGATCTCGGCAATGCCGTCGACATGGCGCTGATCAAATCGTCCGGCGTCAAAATCGGAATCGATCCGCTCGGCGGCGCCGCCGTGCATTACTGGCAGCCGATCATCGAGCATTACGGGATCCAGGCAACGATCGTGAACACCGCCGTCGATCCGACCTTCCGCTTCATGACCGCGGACTGGGACGGCAAGATCCGGATGGATTGTTCGTCGCCGTTCGCGATGGCGAGCCTGATCCAGATGCGCGACAAATTCGACGTCGCCTTTGCCAACGATACCGATGCCGACCGGCACGGCATCGTGACGCGTACCGGTGGCCTGATGAATCCCAACCATTTCCTGGCGACGGCGATCGCCTATCTGTTCGCGCACCGGCCACAATGGAGTGAGCACGCCGCGATCGGCAAGACCATCGTCTCCAGTTCGATCATCGATCGGGTAGCCAGGAAGCTGAACCGCAAGCTGGTCGAGACTCCCGTCGGCTTCAAATGGTTCGTCGAAGGCCTCGGCACGGGTGCGTTTGGTTTCGCCGGCGAGGAGAGCGCCGGCGCCTCGTTCCTCAAGCAGGACGGATCGGTGTGGACCACCGACAAGGACGGCATCGTGATGGGGCTTCTGGCGGCGGAAATACTTGGCCGAACCGGCCGCGATCCCAGCCAGTTGTTTGCGGAGCTGACGGCCGAGCTCGGCGTGCCCTATTACGAGCGGATCGACGTTCCGGCGACGCCCAAACAAAAGAACGCGCTCAAGGCCCTGGGGCCGGAGCAGCTTGAGATGCGCGAACTTGCCGGCGATCCCGTCATCGCCGTCAGAACCACGGCGCCGGGCAACGATCAATCGTTCGGCGGCATCAAGGTCGAGACCGGGAACGGCTGGTTTGCCGCCCGGCCATCGGGCACCGAGGACGTCTACAAGATCTACGCGGAGAGTTTTCGCGACCAGAACCATCTGAAGATGATTCAGCAGGACGCCCAGCGCGCCATCGCCAAGGCATTTTAGGCCGACAAGGCCTCCTGAGCGTGCGCCGTTACCGGTCGGTGCGTCAATTCGGCACATTCGTGTCATGGCGGCAGACCAGTTTCGCCGCAATCACGCTGAAATCACGAGGGCCCACGCACTCTCGCGCTTGTTAGCTGCCAAACCCGACCGAAAGGGCGGGCCGTTGGCTGGCGCGAGGTATCGGGGGAAGAAATGAGTGCGGAATCGGTCGTTTATTATCTCAATCGCGTGCCCGAGAGCGATCCCAATGACCAGACCGAATGGCTTGTCACGGCGCTAGGGCGCTTTAGCGGCGCGGAGCTCCGCGAATTGCTCTATGTCGCGGAGGAACCGGGATTTTTCGAGCTGATGCGCGCGCTGTTTGCGCTCCCGGACGAGAGCCGCGCAGTGCTGCAGCACCATCTGGAGAGCGGTCATCCGCCGGCCATGAAGGCGGTCATCGACCCGAGGGGCCGGTTGACGCTTGACCACGTCAATGTCGAGCAGCGGATCAAGCTTCTGCCGGGGATCGCAAACTAGGCAGTTTGCGGCCGCAAATTTGCGCCCGCAACGCCCTGAGGTTGTGTTAGTGTCTCCCAACTCGGAAAGTTGGGAGCCTGACGATGGCCGCTAGGAAGTCTGGTCCACTTGACGCGATGGTGGGCGCCAAGATTCGCATGTTCCGGACCAATCACGGAATGAGCCAGACCGCGCTCGCCGAAAGGATCGGGGTTTCCTTTCAGCAGGTCCAGAAATACGAAAAGGGCGCGAACCGGGTCGGCGCCAGCCGGCTGTCGCAAATCGCCTCCGTGCTCGGCATTTCGGTCGGCGATCTCTTCGAATCTCCACAGCAAAAAACCGCGGATTCGAATTCACCGGTGCACCTGCTGGCCGAGCCCGGCGCGTTGCGGGTTCTCAAGGCCTACCTGAGCACGAATTCGCGCGTGCGGCTGGCGATCGCAAAACTTTTGGAAAGCATCGCCGATCAGAACGCCAACGCTCGAAAGTCGGTGAACAAGGCTTCCGCGAGCAAGGCTGCAGGCAAGACTTCGGTGACAAAAGCTTCGGTGACAAAAGCTTCGGTTGCGCGGCTGGACCTGGCTGGACGCGGCGAACGCAGAAGCTCCCGCGCGCGAATCTAGTTTCGCAGCCGCGCCGGCTGCAGCAGATCACGGTAGCGCTGCGGATGTCGTCGCCATCAGCCGGTGGCGCGAATCGGGATCCGCTCGCGCGGCCTGGTCTCGGGAATGAATTCGCCGATCCAGTCACGCCGCGACGCTTCGATATGCCAGGACATCGCTTCGGCCGAGGAAGGCGCCGGATCGGGAATGTCCTTGCGGATTTCCTTGCCGTCCAGCCAGCCGCAACTATGCGAGTAGCGCGTTTTGCAGACGAGATGGATGTCTTCATGTTGCTGCATGAGCACATATCCGTCGGCGGGAAAGAACGTGCCGGCAAGTTCGATCCCTCCCGGCAACTGACGCACCAGCAGGAACGTGCTGGTTGAATCCGTCTCGGATTCGGAAACCAGCACGCCGAACAGGCTGTGGATCGGCTTGATCGCCTGCGGCGCCACCTGCGCCAGAGGCTCCGCAAGGGGCCCGGCCGTCGCAATCGAAAGGTACTCGCCGTCCGGTCCCCAGCGGCAGGCGATCAGCCACTCGCGGCTCCGGCTGCGAATCAGGGTTGGCTTTGCGTAATCCGACCGGGCAATATCGGCTGCCATGGCTATGACGAAGGCTTTCGCGAGCATAAGTTCCTCCAGGGCGAGGGCGGGGCTGGCCTCACGCCCGACGATTGCGCGGCAGGCGTGAGGTCACCGTGAGCGGCGCTGAAAATTCGACGGCAAAATTGTTTCTGTATGCAGCAGAATTGTTGCTGGGCAGGCGACCGGATCCGACCGGTGACCACGATGCCGAGCATATGCTGCAGGCACTCGGCTACGCCGTCCCGGAACCCGGGGCGCCGGGTGAGGTGACGGCCTCCGAGACGGCAAACCGGGCCCACCTGTTGAAGGCTGCCTCGCGGTTTACGCGGGTGTTCGAACTGGCCGCGCCCGACGCGCCGGGCCTGATCAGCTTTGGCGCGCAATTCGATCCAGCTCTCGCTGATCCCATGCATGCCGGAAGCCCGCTGGTCAGCGTCTCCGGCGTCGGTGTTTCCCACCAGGAGGCATTTCAAGGGTGTATCGGCGAAGGGATCGAGTATCTCTCTCAATTGCAGAGCGGAAGCGACGCACTGCTTGAAGCCGGTTTCGATGAAGCAACCGCCGGGCTCGGCGCCCCCGCGCTGGAATTTGTCGCCGCGCTGGACGCGCGTCGCACACGGGCGGACACCGGACTTTCCTGGCACCGTGCGACACGTCACGCCGACGGACGCGAGGTCTTGCTGCCGTCGGATGTGTGCGTGCGCCGGCCGCCGGCGCAACGCGAATTTCCACCGCCGTTTCCGCTGAGCACTGGATCGGCGGCAGGACCGTCACGCGACGCCGCGGCGCTGCATGGTTTGCTCGAACTGATCGAACGCGATGCGGCCAGCCTGTGGTGGCGCGGCGGTCAGTTTGGCCGATCGATCCCGCCTCAGCATGAGGCCAGCATCGTCGCTGAAAATTTACTGCAACAACTCCGGCAGGCCGCCACCGGACGGCGGCGCACCCGGTTGCTCGACATCACCACCGATATCGGCGTGCCCTGCGTCGCGGCCGTCTCGTGCCGGCCGGACGGTTCGGGCTTTGCCTTCGGCCTTGCCGCGCGGCCGCGGCTCGAGGCTGCGGTCCGCTCCGCTGTACTGGAGATGTGCCAGCTCGAACTGGCGGATGCCATCATTGCCGCCAAACGCCGCGAGCGCGGCGACGAGGCGCTCAATGCCCAGGATCGCACCCACCTGCGCCGCACCACGATCAATGCCGATCAATGTCCGTTGCTGCAGCCTGTCGCGGAGCCAACCGCACATCTCGCCATAACCGCAACTGAAGCGGGTGTCATATTTGAGTTGATCGCCGAGCGTTTGAAGGAACTTGGCATCGAGACCTTCCGCATCGACTTGACGCGTCAGCACTTTGCGGTTCCGGTGCTGCGCGTGATCGCACCCGGCCTCCAGCTTGAGCCGTCCGAAATCGTCACGACGAGATTGCACCAAAGCATTAGGCGAACCGGCGGCGGCGCAAGCTATACCGGGGGCGTGGCTTTGATATAGACTGGTGGGGATTTCCCCAGGCACGGAACCTTGGATGCGGGCCAGCGCAAACGCCATGACAGCCGACAAAGCCGCGACCGCGCCCGATAGCGCTCCGCGACTGTCGGTATCGCTGGTCGGGCGTTTCGGCCTGAAGCTCAACGGCCGGCCGATCGAACTGCGAACCCGCAAGGCCGGCGCGGTTCTCAGCTACCTCGCGCTATCGGAGACCAAACAGGAAAGCCGGGAACGGCTGGTCGGCTTGCTGTGGAGCCGGTCGGACGAAGAAAAGGCGCGCGCCTCGTTGCGCCAGGTGGTTCGCGAGTTACGCTCGGTGCTGGAGGAGGCCGGCTATGTCGGCTTCGTCGCCGAGCGGCTCATGATCGGCATCGACATCGGACACGTCGAAGTCGACATCGAGAGTGTGCTTCGGCAGGCTGAAAACGCGCGCGTCCATCCGCTGCTGCTGGATACGCCGCAGCTTGATGAGCGGCTGCTTGAAGGAATGGACGATCTCGATCCGTCGTTCCGGGTCTGGGTGCTGGCGAAGCGTCAAACCATCCATGAGCGGCTGATGCGCAGCCTCGAAACCGGCCTGACCGGCGCAACTGTCCCGGGTGACACCAAAAAGAAATTCGCGGCGGCGATCGTCAATCTCGATCCGACCCATGAACATGCCTGCCGCTATCTGATGCGCGCGCATGCCGAGGAAGGCGATATCGCCGGTGCGTTGCGTATCTACAAGTCGCTCTGGGATCTCCTGGACCGCGATTACGGCATGGAGCCGTCGCCGCAGACCGAGGAACTGGTCGCGAGCATCAAGCTCGGCGTATTCGAGCAGCATGCCGATCATGGCGTACAGGCCGTCGAATTCGCCGCGCCGGCCGTCAAGGGTGTGGGTCTTCCATACCGTGTTGCGTCGCCATTCACCAATGCGCCCCCTGCCAAGCCGTGCCTGGTGCTGCGGCCCTTCGCGATGCACGGTGTCGACGGGGACCACAGCCATCTGGTGCAGGGGTTTTCCCAACATCTCGCCGCGTGCCTGGTACGTTTCCGCGAATGGAGCGTGGTCGATCGTCCTCTCGCCGCCGTCGTGATTCCGGCGGCAGGTGCCGTGCCGCAATACAGCATCGAGACCACCGCCTACCAGGCCGGCGCCGAAATCAATATCGTGATGGTGCTGCGCGACGAAGCGACTGGCATCTATGTCTGGAGCGAAAGCTTCCGCCTCGGTCTCGGCAACTGGTTCGAAGCCCAGCAGCGGATCATCCGCCGGATCGCGGCCTCATTGAACGTGCAGTTATCCGCCGAACGGCTGATGCGGCTGGCTGGCGAGCCTGACGTCTCGCTCGATGTTTACGATCGCTGGCTTCGCGGTCAAAATCTCATGGCCAAATTCGAGCCGGAGAGCTGGCAGCGCGCCGTCACCATCTTTCGCGATTCGATTCGTGAAAATCCGCATTTCTCGCCTTGCTACAGCAGCCTTGTTCAGATGAACAACATCGAGCATTTCGTGCATCCCGGTGTCTTCCGCGACATCGATAAGGCAAAATCGACTCTCGAACTTGCGAAAGTCGCCGTCCAGCTCGATCCGGTCGATTCCAGGGCGCATCTGTGCTGCGGCTGGTCCTATGTGATGGCGCTTCGCGAGGTCGAAGCCGAACCGCATATGGAACTCGCCTGCGAGCTGAACGACAACGACCCATGGACGCTGCTGTCCAGCGCGCTGTATGGCGTGTACTGTGGATCGATCGAGCAGGCTCGGCTGAGAGCCAGTCAGGCTTTGGCCGTTTCATTGGCGCCCTCCCAGCTCGAATGGGGCTATCACGGCATCATTCGCTACCTGTGCGGAGATTACGCCGGCGCACTCGAGGCATGCGATCGCGCCAACAACCTGATCCAGACCCTGCCCGCATGGCGCGCCGCGGCATTGTTCGAGCTTGGCCAAGCCTCCAAGGCGGCCGAGGAGGCCCGGCGATTCCTGAACGGCATACGCTCGTTCTGGACTGGTCCGGTTCATCCGACCGAGGAAGTCATCACGCGGTGGCTGCTGCAAACTCATCCGATCAGTGTAACCCCGCGATGGGAAACCCTGTGCCGCAGCTTGCGCGGAGCAGGGTTTCCTGTCGAAGGCATCAATCGATCATTCCTCGAGAACTAGAGCGCGATCCGGAAAAGTGGTTACCGGTTTTCCGAAACGAGCATGGTTCACCAAAAATACAGATCAAGCGCAAACGCTGATCGTGTAGTCGCCGATGCGCTCGGCATGGACCCGGAACTTGTCTTCTTCCGAGATCACCGGGTCGATGCCGTTGAACAGGCGTTTGTAGAACGGCGGGAGCGGATAGGTCGATCCCGGCTGGTTGAGCAGCGCCTCGGAGTCTTCGATCATCACTTTCGGCGGCAGCCGCACGAGGATCGTCTCCTGATCCGAAGACACAAATTGAATCTGCTTGAAGCGATCCGGCACGGTGGCAAATACCTGAGCCTTGGCGAGTTGCTCCTTGAACTCTTCCATGGTCTCCGGCAGCGGATAGGCATTCTCGTCGTCGAGGTAGTTCTGGCCCGTCGCCCAGGTCTTCACCAGCTTGCCCCAACGTTCGTGGTTGGTAACCTGTAGCCGTTCGATGCGCTGCATGGTCTTACTCCTCCGGGTTGCGTGAGACGGATAATTCCGCTCACAGAAATGCGGGTACGGCTTGCTGCAATTCGGCGATTTCGGTGGTGAACTCCACCAGCTGCGCCATGCTCGAGATATCGGGAATGTCCTGGAAGAAATTCGCCGGGTAATATTCGCGGGACAAATCGGCAAGCTGATCGGTGAGCGAACCGCCGCTGGACGAGCGCGGATCGCCGGCGAGCGCGCCGAAAATCACTTCCGACACCATGATCGAGCCGAGCGGTCCGAGGCGCAGTCCTTCTGCTTTGGGCTGGCACATCGCCTCGAACAGGATGAAGAACGGCAACGGCGGATCGTCGGAAAGCGTTTCGATGTCTTCGCGCGTCAGTGCGCCATAGGCAGGCGCGGCGGCGAGCCATTCGCGGAGCTGGCCGACGCGGTAGTCGCGGTCGAACAGCAGGCGCGACATGGCGATGAAGTTCGGCCTTCGGGCGGCGATCTCGGCGATCAATGCGTCCACCGACCACATGCCGGCGAGGCCCGCGCCGAGCAGGTCGCGATACAACAGGCCGACCCGTTCGGTTTCGTCGAACGCGGGAAAGATCTTGTCGTTGCCCAATCCGTCGCTGAGGTAGGGGCCGATGCGCCGGCTGAAATTCGGCTTCGATCCGTTGATCTCGAAGAAATGCGACCACCGGATCATCCAGGTCTCGTCGAGCGGCATGTTGACCGGATCGTTCGCGGAGGTCTTTTCGAGCGTGTTGTAGAGATCCTGGTTGGACCGGTCGTTGATGTTGTATTCCGGGCGCACCATGGCGTGGCCGAAGCGAAACGCGCCGTGCGAAAACTCGAACGGAATTTGCCAATCGCCGATCGCAGGATCCGCGGCGGACGGATCAGGCCGATCGATGAAATTCGGCGTTGGTCCGCTGTAGGCCGCGTAGATCGCGGGATGGATCAGCCGCCGCATCAAATCCGTGCGGAGGATGTTGTGATAGATCAGCGTCACGGCTTCGCGAACGCACAGGAAACGCTTGTAGGCGGCGCCGAATCGGCCGTTCGGGCCGTGGCCGTTTTCCTGGCGGCGGACGTGATCGATCAGGCTGTTGTGCAGCAGCGCGAACAGCGCCGTCAGTTGCGACATCACCGCATGATCGTCGCTGCGCGGATCGGCGACCAGCGCTTCGGTCAGGGCAACCCGCATTCCTGGGATGCTGCGGTCGATACCGGTCACGTTCTCGGCGCCGGTCCGCGCGATATCGCGGAATGGGCAACCGGACGCAGGCTCCTTCTCCTTCCAGCGCATCCGCCCGAGCCGCAGCTTGGTGCGCCGGTCATCATCCGGAGCATCGAGCGCATAAATATGCGGCGATCCGACCGGGCCGCTGCCGAACAGGGTTTCGAGCCGAAGCGGCGTGCGGCGTGCATTGCTGGTCCCGGCGCCAAGCGTTCCCGCCACCGAAAGCGGTATCGCCGAATGAACCAGATCGTGCGCCACGAATTGCAGCAAATAGGTGTAGCCGGAGGGAATGAAAGGGTTTTCCCAGTGGTCGGCCGGTCCATCGCCGTGCGGCGGCCAGAATATTTCGGCATCCATCCGCCGCGACAGGCGGTGCATCAGTCCGCGCAATTTTGGCTGGAGTGCGGGACTTTCCAGCGGGTCGATCCCGAACGCGCAAAACCGCTGCGAAGGTAGTGGCGTATGCAGGAAATGACGAAAGCCGGGAGCCGCGGCGGGCTGAACAGGTGCGGGTTGCACAGAGTCGCGCGCTTGAGCTCCCGAAGTTTGGAGAGTGAAAGCTTCGGCGACCTTCGGTGCAGTCATCGACAGTTTCTCGCGCGTTGGACCGGGCGAGAGACTGCTGAGCGGGTCGTGAAATTATCGTGAGTTAAATCATTACACCTTGTGGACATCTGTGGACATCTTTTTGCGGAAGCGTTTTACACGCGCGGCTTTCCGGCGGTGACATCTGCGTGTCACAGCTCATTTCAGATATGGATTTTTCAGTGCGGCGGGAACGACCGCGGGCACTTTGTCTATGGCCCGTGCGACGGACGCGACTATGATGCCGCTCGCCCGTCGGCAATATGGCGAAGGAGTTTGGTGTGAACCTGATCGCGATATCGCAAGTGCGGCGACGGCTTACTGCAGTGCTGGTGCTGACGTTTTCGATCTCAAGCGTTGCTTGCGCCGAACCGGTGTTTTCCTTCGCTACGACGCCGGGAAAACTCCCGAAGACGGTCGTTCCCATCCACTATGCGATCGAGCTGAGCCCCGACACTGCAAACCTCACGCTTCCCGGCGTGGAAACCATCGACATCGACGTGCGCGAGCCAACCGCGCGGCTGACGCTCAATGCCGTCAACACGGATTTCGGCGCCGTCGCCGTGGACGATGATGCGGAGCGCGCGAATGTTGCGCTCGATGCCACCGCCGAGACTGCGACGTTGACCTTCGCGCAACCGCTTGCCGTGGGTTCGCACCGGCTCCGGATCGAATTCACCGCGCGGATCAACAAGTTCGACCGCGGCTTCTTCTTCGTCGACTACCCGACCGATCAAGGCGTGAAGCGGTTGCTCACCAGCAAGCTCGAGCCGTCGGACGCGCGGCGGGTTTTTCCGTGCTGGGACGAGCCCGCCTTCAAGGCGAGCTTTGCCTTGACGGCCACGGTACCGCGCAATCATCTCGCGGTCGGCAACATGCCGGTCGAGCGCGAGGATATGGTTGAGCCGAACCTGAAGCGGGTCGCTTTCGCGGTCACGCCGAAAATGTCGACCTATCTGTTCGTGCTGACGGTGGGCGAACTGGAGCGGATCACGGCGGAGGCGGACGGCGTGACGGTCGGTGTCGTCGCTACGACCGGCAAGGCTGCAAAAGGACAATTCGCGCTCGACAGTGCGGTCAAGCTGCTGGCCTGGTTCAACGATTATTTCGGCGTCAGATATCCGCTTCCCAAGCTCGATTTGATCGCGGTGCCCGGCGGCTTCGGCGGCGCGATGGAAAATTGGGGCGGCATCACCTTCTTCGAAAGCCGGCTGCTGTTCGACCCCGCGACCAGCCCGGACAGCGCCCGGCGCGGCATCTTCGGCATCATCGCGCATGAGATGGCGCATCAGTGGTTCGGCGATCTCGTCACCATGGCGTGGTGGGACAACCTCTGGCTCAACGAAGGTTTTGCGACCTGGATGGCGACCAAGGCGGCGGAGCAGTTTCATCCGCAGTGGCAGAGCTGGCTGAACGGCTACAGCCAGAAGCAATTCGCCATGGCGCTCGATGCGCGGCGCACCTCGCATCCGATCCAGCAGCCGATCGCCGATGAGAGTGAGGCGATGGTGGCGTTCGACGCCATCACCTACAACAAGGGTCAGGCGCTGATCCGGATGCTGGAGAACTATCTGGGTGAGGCGGCGTTTCGCGACGGCATCCGCGGCTACATGGCCAAACATGCCTATGGTAACACCACCACCGCCGATCTCTGGCAGGCGCTGGAGAGTGCGGCCCACAAACCGGTGACGGGTATCGCCGCCTCGTTTACCGAGCAGGACGGCGTGCCGCTGATCCTGGCGGAAACCAGTTGCAGCGGTGACGCCCAGCGGCTGACGTTGCGACAGGATCGTTTCGTGATCGCGCCGGCAGGTGTTGCCGCGCTACCGGCGCGCAACTGGCAAGTCCCGGTCGCGGTCGGGCGGCTTGGCGCGACGCAATCGCCCGAAGTCGTGTTGCTGCAGGGATCGACGGAAATCGCGGCACGATCTTGCGGTGAGCCGATCAAGGTCAATTTTGGCGATATCGGTTATTACCGGGTCGAATATGGGCCGGTCAACCGAGCGGTGCTGGCGAAGTCGCTGCCGCAGATGTCGCCGGAGGACCGTGTCAATTTCCTCTCCGATGGCTGGGCCATGGTCGCGGCCGGCCGCGCCGAGCCGTCGTCCTATCTCGCTTTGGTCGAGTCCGTCAGCGCCGACGATCGCCGCCCGGTCTGGGAACAGGTGATCGGCGTGCTCAACTCGCTCAACCGGCTTTCGCGGGATCGGGCCGAACGCCCGGCGGTGCAGCGCTACGCGCGGGCGAAGCTGCGCCCGGTGTTCGACCGGGTCGGCTGGGAGGGCACCGGTTCGGGCGACGACGACGATACGCTGCTGCGCGGCAGCCTGATCCGGGCGCTCGGCGACTTCGGCGACGAGGACATCATTGCCGAGGCGAAGCGGCGGTTCGCGGGCTTTCTGACGGATCCGAAATCGCTCCCCGGCGCGCTCCGCGATGCGGTGACACATGTCGTCGGCGTCAACACTGACCGCGCGACCTACGACACGCTGCTGGCGCTGGCGCGCAAGAGCACCGTGACCAATGAACGCCTGCGCTATTATTTCGCCGCCGCCAGCGCGCGCGATGCGGCGCTGGCGAACGTCACGCTGGCGCTGGCCCTGACCGACGAGGCGCCGGGCACGATCGTTACCGGCCTGATCAATGCTGTCGCCGCCTCCGGCGAGCAGCCGGATCTGGCCTGGAATTTCGTGAGGACGAATTTCGATACGCTGCTGGCAAAACAGGGACCGCAATTCCGCGACCAGTTCATTGCAAACTTCATGACGAACTTCAGCGACGGCGGCCACGCCGCCGAACTCGCCGCCTTTGCGCCTGTTCAGGCGACCTCGGGTGGCCGGGTGATGGCGGCGCGGGCGCTGGAGACGATCGCGATCTCGGCCGATCTCAAGGCACGCGCGCTGCCTTTGGTCGATGCCTGGATCAGGCAGCGTAACTGATTGACGCCGCTTTAGCGATTTGGTGGCCGTCACGCGGTCCGTGATGTCGCGCACATAACTGCCGATCCATCGTCCTTACTGTATCTTTCAGGCGGATACGGATGAGAGTCACAGCCCAATTCCGTCTGTGGGCTGATTTCAGGGAGAGGGATTTCGGATGAAAAAGATCGCAATGATGATCGCAACGGTCGCCACGCTCGCGGCAGTCGCAAGCGCGCCGGCGGAAGCCCGCGGCCACCGCGTGCGTCTCGGTGTCGGTGCCGGTGTGGCGATTGCCGCGGCCGCTGTTGCAGCAACGGTGGCGGCGGACGCTTATGGGTATGGATACGGACCCGGATATTACTACGGCCCGGCGCCGGTCTATTATGGCGTACCGGTATTTCACGGTCCGCATCATCGCGGTTGGTAGTGATCTTGTACCCCGTGGTGACGAGATGGTTCGCGTGTAAAAGCCGAACCATCTCTCATCGCTGGCGCGTTTGACCTGAATGCGCCGCCGCTTCCCTGAACCGTTGACGACGCCGTGTGCGAACGCGGTTCGTGCCGTTGCCTTACCCGGGCATTCCGGATAGCCATGACGTCCGGATTGTTGGCGTCCGGATTTTCCCGGCTGAGGCACGATCCCAAGATGGCTGATTTCCACGGCGTTTTTCCCTATCTGGTCTCTCCCATCGATCCGTCCGGCAACGTCCGCACCGAGGTGCTGGGGCGGCTGTGTGACGACCTGATCAAGTCGGGCGTGCACGGGCTGACGCCGCTGGGCTCGACCGGCGAGTTCGCTTATCTCAGCCAGGCGCAGCGCACGGACGTAGTGCGAACCACGATCGAGGCCGCGAAAGGCCGCGTGCCTGTCATTGCCGGCGTCGCCTCGACCTCGACGGCGGACGCGGTGGCGCAGGCCAAGGCGTACCAGAAGCTCGGTGCCGACGGCATCCTGGCGATCCTGGAGGCGTATTTCCCGCTCGCCGATGCGCAGATCGAATCCTATTTCCGCGCCGTCGCCGACGCTGTCGACATTCCCGTGGTGATGTACACCAACCCGCAATTCCAGCGCTCGGATCTCACGCTCGACGTGATCGAACGCCTCGCGGCGCATCCGCGCATCGGCTACATCAAGGATGCCTCGACCAATACCGGCCGGCTGCTGTCGATCATGAACCGCTGCGGCGAAAGCATCAAAGTGTTCTCGGCGTCGGCGCATATTCCGGCTACGGTGATGCTGATCGGTGGGTTCGGCTGGATGGCCGGACCAGCCTGCATCATTCCGCGGCAGAGCGTCGAGCTTTACAACCTCTGCAAGTCAGCACGCTGGGAAGAAGCGATGGCGCTCCAGCGCAAGCTGTGGCGCATCAACGAAGCCTTTGCACGGTTCAATCTGGCAGCCTGCATCAAGGCCGGCCTCGAGATCCAGGGCTACGCCGTCGGCGACCCCGTGCCGCCGCAGGCGGCGCTGACGGCTGACCAGCGCAAGGTGGTCGAGCAGGCCCTGCGGGATGTCGGGTAACTGGCTTGCGAGTTGCATAAGGTCTCACCATCTCCCGTCATTCCGGGCTCGCGCTACGCGCGCCCCGGAATGACGGTGGTTGGTTGTATCGGCGCAAAAACCAGCTAAAACCTGCCCAAATCCGAAGAAGCTCGAAGGAAAAACTGATGAATATTCTTCCCGGCAATATGCGTTTTGGTGCGGGCAAGCCGGTCAAGCGTTTGGAAGACCAGAGGCTGCTCACCGGGAAGGGGCAGTTCATCGACGACAAGCCCGAGGACGGCGCGCTGTGGCTTTACCTGCTGCGCTCGCCGCATGCCCACGCCAAGATCGTCTCTGTCGATACCAAGCCGGCGACCGAAATGCCTGGTGTCCAGGCGGTCTATACCGGCGCCGACCTGATCAAGGACGATATCGGCACGATCCCGACGCTGGCGATCTTCAAGCGGCCGGACGGCAAGCCGATGACGGTGCCGCCGCGGCGGCTGCTCGCGCATGAAATCGTGCGCTTTGCCGGCGAAGCTGTCGCGGCCGTGGTGGCGACGTCGCGCGTGCTGGCGCAGACCGCGGCCGAGGCGATCGCAGTCGAGTACGACGTGCTGCCGTCGGTGGTCGATCCGATCGAGGCAATAAAGCCGGGCGCGCCGGTGGTGTGGCCCGATGCGCCGGACAATATCGTCGCGGCCATGAGCTATGGCGACGCGGCCAAGGTCGAAGAAGCATTCGCCAACGCCGCGCATAAAGTCTCGCTCGATCTGGTCAGCCAGCGGCTGATCCCGTCGGCGATGGAGCCGCGCTCGACGATTGCCGAAATCGAAAACAAGACCGGGCGGCTGATCCTGCATGTGCAAACGCAGACGCCGGGTTCGACCCGCGACCTGCTCGCCGAGTCCGTGCTGAAGCGGCCCAAGGAAAGCGTGCGCGTGCTGGTCGGCGATATCGGCGGCGGTTTCGGCCAGAAGACCAGCCTCTATCCGGAAGACGGCATCGTGGCCTATGCCGCGACCAAACTGCAACGCAAGATCCGCTGGCGCGGTGACCGCACCGACGAATTCGTCGGCGGCACCCACGGCCGCGATCTGACATCGACCGGCGAGTTCGCGCTCGACGCCAAGGGCCGCGTGCAGGCCTATCGCGTGCGTTCGGTCGGCGGCACCGGCGCCTACAGCGCCGGCGCGGGCAATATCATTCCGCTCGTGCTGGGGCCGTTCGTGCAGACCGGCGTGTACGATCTGCCGCTGGTGCATTTCGAGGTGAAGTCGGTCATGACCAACACCGCGCCGGTCGGCGCCTATCGCGGCGCGGGGCGGCCCGAGGCGGTGTTCATCGTTGAGCGGCTGATGGATGCCGCCGCGCGCCAAATGGGCATGGATCCGCGCACCATTCGCAAGGTGAACTACATCAAGCCGGCGCAGCTGCCCTACACCAACGCCGTCGGGCAGGTGTATGATTCCGGTGCCTTCGCGCACATGCTGGAGCGCGCCTCCGATCTCGCCGACTGGAACGGCTTTACCGCGCGCAAGAAGGCCGCGAAGAAGAAGGGTCTGCTCTACGGCCGCGGCCTCACCAGCTACATCGAATGGACGGGCGGGCGGGCGCACACCGAAAAGGTCAGCCTGCACGCGACGGCAGAAGGCCGCATCGTGCTGCACTCCGGCACCATGGCGATGGGGCAGGGGCTGCAGACCACCTACACCCAGATGGTGTCGGATACGCTTGGCATCCCCATGGACAAGATCGACGTCGTGCAGGGCGACACGGATCTGGCCACCGGTTTCGGCAGCGTCGGTTCGCGCTCGCTGTTTGTCGGCGGCACGGCGGTGGCGGTGTCCACCAACGACCTGATGACGAAGGCGCGCGAGAGGGCTTCGAACGTGCTGGAGACCTCGGTCGAGGATATCGAATATCGCGACGGCTGGCTGACGGTAGTCGGCACCGACAAGCGCATCAGCCTGTTCGAGATTGCGAAAAAGGAAGACGGCGCAAAGCTCTCCGTCGATTCTGAAGGCGAAGTCGACGGTCCGAGCTGGCCGAATGGCACGCATATCTGCGAGGTCGAGATCGATCCGGAAACCGGCGTCAGCAAGGTGGTGCGCTACACCACGGTCGATGACGTCGGCGTTGCCGTCAATCCGATGCTGGTGACCGGCCAGGTGCATGGCGGCGTCGCGCAAGGCATCGGGCAGGCGCTGTATGAGGGCGTCACCTACAGCGAGGAAGGCCAGTTGCTGACCGCGAGCTACCAGGATTACTGCGTGCCGCGCGCCGACGACATTCCGCCGATCGAAGTAACGCTCGACGATTCCGCGCCGTGCCGGACCAATCCACTGGGCGCCAAGGGCTGCGGCGAATCCGGCGCCATCGGCGGACCGCCCTGTGTCACCAACGGCGTGATGGACGCGCTCAGCGAACTCGGCATCCGGCAGCTCAATACGCCGCTGACGCCGGCCAAGATCTGGCAGGCGATAAGGGATGCGAAGGCGGGGGTCTAACTTCCGTCATTCCGGGGCGATGCGAAGCATCGAGCCCGGAATCCATGCTCACGATCGTGGTTATGGATTCCGGGCCTGCGCCAAGAGGCGCATCCCGGAATGACGGAAGGGGCTGTCCTACAGCCCCAGCACCATCTTCGCGACAATCTCGCGCTGGATCTCCGACGAGCCGCCAAAGATCGTGTACGCCCGGCTGTTGAGAAACTCCGGCACCACCGGCAACATCTCTTCGGGAATCCCCGGCGCCTCGTTGAGCCGGTAGAGCGGGCGGATCGGCTCGACATAGAGCCCGTCATTGCCGATCACCTCGACGCCGAGCCGCGTCACCGCCTGGCGGATTTCGCTGACGCGCAGTTTTAACAGCGACGACACCGCGCCGGGATTTTGTCCGGTCTGCAGCGCCGACAGCACCCGCAATTCGGTCATTTCCAGCGTGTCGATATCGACCTCGATCTCCGACATCCGCACCACGATGTCGGGATCGTCGATGGCCCGGCCGGTGGCTTCGGATTCGGCGAGGTCGGACACCGTCTTCAGCGCATCGCGCAGTTTGGCCGACGCGATCCCGGAACCGCGTTCGAACTCCAGCAGATATTTGCCGTAGGTCCAGCCCTTGCCTTCTTCGCCAACACGGTTGGCGACGGGCACACGGACGTCGTCGAAGAACACCTGGTTGACCTCATGGTCGCCGCCGATGGTGAGGATCGGCCGCGTCGTGATGCCCGGGCTCTTCATGTCGATCAGGATAAAACTGATGCCGTCCTGCTGGCGCTCGGTGTCGTTGGTGCGCACCAGCGCGAACATGCGGTTGGCGTGGTGGGCATGCGTGGTCCAGATCTTGGTGCCGTTGACGATATAATCATCGCCGTCGCGCACCGCGCGGGTTTTCAAGGACGAAAGATCGGAACCGGAGCCGGGCTCCGAATAGCCCTGGCACCAGTAGTCTTCGCCGGAGAGAATTTTCGGCAAGTAGTAATTCTTCTGCTCGGGCGAACCGAAACCGATGATGACGGGGCCGACCATCTTGACGCCCATGACATTTACGTTCGGCACGCCGGCGCGGGCGGATTCGGCTTCAAAAATCCAGCGCTGCGCCGGCGTCCAGTCCGGTCCGCCGTGGTCCACCGGCCATCCCGGCGCGCCCCAGCCCTTGTTATGCAACGCGCGCTGCCAGGCCATGCCGATGTCGGGGTCTGAAAATACCGACGGTGTCAGCGCGGTGGCGCGCTTGATCTCCGGGGTGAGGTTGGCTGCGATGAAGTCGCGCACTTCCTGTTCGAAGGCACGCTCTTCGGCATTGAAGGTAAGATCCATGATGCGCTCCGGTTCAGGCTTGAATGGCACGGCCGCCGAGTGCGGCGTAACGGCGATAGTGATGGGCGCTGCCGCCGAACAGGGTGTCGAAGGCGAGCAGCCGCTTGAAGTAGGAACCGATGTCGAGTTCTTCGGTGACACCCATGCCGCCGTGCAACTGCACGGATTGTTCGGCGACGTAGCGCGCGCATTTGCCGATCTTGGCCTTGGCGCCGGAAGCGGCACGGGCACGCACGACCGGTTCGGCATCCGCCATCAGGGCTGCGCGCAGCGCCATCGAGCGGGCCTCGTCGCACTGCATCGCCATGTCGGCGAGGCGGTGGCGGATCACCTGATTGGCGGACAGCGGCTTGCCGAACTGCTTTCGGATTTTGGTATATTCGAGGGTCTGGTCGAGCAGCGTCTGCATGATGCCGACGGCTTCGGCGCCGAGGGCGGCCATCGCGCGATCGACCACCGCCTCGATCGCCGGCAACGCGTCACTGCCGTCGCCGAGCAACGCGTCCGCGGGCACGCGCACGTCCCTGAGGTCGAGATTACAGGCGCGGCCGCCGCCCAGCCGCGGGAAATCGCGTGAGGTGAGGCCGGGTGTGCCGTGCGGGACCAAAAATAGACAGAGCCTGCCGTCATCGACGCGCGCGGAGACGATGATCTGTACGGCGGCGTTGCCGTCGAGCACCGCGGTCTTGTGGCCGTCGAGGCGCCAGCCGTTCAGTGTCTTCTTCGCCGTGGTCTTGACATCAGCCAGATCGAAGCGCGCCTGCCGCTCGGAATGCGCGAACGCGAGATACAGCGAGCCGTCGGCGATCTGCGGCAGCAGCGCCTGCTTCTGCGCCTCGCTGCCGCATTCGGCGATCAGCGACGCGCCGATGACGACGGTTGAGAGGTATGGTTCGGAGACAAGACCGCGACCGAAAGCTTCCATCAAAATACCGATCTCGACGGCGCCACCACCGAGCCCGCCATGATCCTCCGTGATGGGCAGTGCAAGCCAGCCGAGATCGGCGAACTGCTTCCAGATGCCGGCGCTGAAGCCAAGCGGATCATTCGCCGACCGCTTTCGGTGATCGGCGTTGTAGGTATCGGTGACAAAGCGGTCGGCACTTTCACGCAGCATCCGCTGCTCGTCGCTCAAGGTGAGGTCCATCTGGTCTACTTTTCTTCTCTTATTTGGCTTGCGCCGGCTTCCTGACCGAGGGATGCAGACCCGCCGGGTCCACCACCATTCCGAATTCCTGCAGATTATGCGCGTGGCAGAGCTGGTGCAGCGCGAATGCCTGGTCGATCGCCGCCGGCTGTCCCATCACGTCGACCGAGCGGTTGACCGCCTCTTTGGTGAGTTTCAAAGCAAAGGCGGGCTTGGCCGCGATCCGTTGCGCCAGCGTCATCACGAACGCGGAAAGTTCGGGCCGCGGCACGACGTGGTTGACCATGCCGAGCCGGTGCGCTTCCTCCGCGCTCCAGGCGTCGGCGGTGAACAGCAATTCCTTGGCCTTGCGCGGACCGAGTTCCCAGGGATGCACGAACCATTCGACGCCGCAGACGCCCATGGTGACGACGGGATCGCAGAATTCCGCGTCGGCGCTTGCCACGATCAAGTCGCAAGCCCAGGCCAGCATCAAGCCGCCGGCGATGCACTTGCCGTGCACTTCGGCGATCGTCGGTTTGGCGAGGTTGCGCCAGCGCCGGGTGATCTGCAGATAGATTTCCTGCTCGCGCGCAAAACAGCCATGCGCGTTGGGCTCGGCGAAACCGCCCCAATTTCCGACCGGCGGAAAATCGATGCCGGCTTCGTTCTTCAAGCCAGGGCGCAGGTCATGCCCGGCCGAAAAATGCGGGCCGTTGCCGGCTAGAATGATGACCTTCACCGCGTCGTCCTGCACCGCCGCATCGAAGGCGGCGTTGAGGTCGTAGGTCATTTGCAGGTTTTGTGCGTTGCGTGCCTCCGGCCGGTTCATCACGACTCGCGCGATACCAGGCCCCGGCCGCTCCACGACAATGGTTTCATAAGCGGTCAACCGGCCCTCCCTTTATTTTTATGCGGCCATGTTGTGGTTTCAGCGAATGATAGGCAAGAGTTTTGAATCGATATGACGTTGTCATTCCGGGATGGGCCGATAGGCCCAGACCCGGAATCTCGAGATTCCGGGGTCGATGCTTCGCATCGCCCCGGAATGACGAAGTTAGAGTATGGACCCCCATACCGTTCTGATATGTTGTCAGCCAATTTACCGGGAGAATTTCGATGCGAAAATTATGGACCGTGCTGGCGGCGCTGGCGACGCTGAGCCTGACCAATTGCGGCTACAACGCGATCCAGACCAATGACGAGCAGGTCAAGGCCAACTGGTCGGAGGTGGTCAACCAGTATCAGCGCCGCGCTGACCTGGTGCCCAACCTCGTCAATTCGGTAAAGGGCTTTGCCCAGCAGGAAAAGGACGTGCTGCTCGGCGTCACAAATGCCCGCGCCAAGGTCGGCAGCATCCAGGCGACGCCGGAGGTGCTGAACGATCCGGCCGCATTCCAGAAGTTCCAGGCCGCCCAGGGTGAACTTTCCGGCGCATTGTCGCGACTATTGGTCGTGACCGAAAACTATCCGCAGCTCAAATCCGATACGTTGTTTCGCGACCTGATGTCGCAACTCGAAGGTACCGAGAACCGCATCACCGTGGCGCGCAACCGCTACATCAAGTCGGTGCAGGATTATAATGTCGGTATCCGCACCTTTCCGAACAATCTCACGGCGATGGCGTTCGGTTACAAGGAAAAGCCGAACTTCTCCGTCGAGAACGAGAAGGCAATCTCCACCGCGCCAAAGGTGGATTTCAATCCGACACCGGCACCGGCGGCGCCCACCAAATAGCGCGCCAAGAAAACGAACCGCGATGAACGCTGCAAGAGCTATCCTTGTTGCGCTGCTGTTGGGCTGGGTCTTTCCGGCACTGGCCGACGTTGCGGTGCCGCCGCTGGTGGGGCGCGTGGTCGATCAGACCGGCACGCTGTCCACCAACGACGTCAGTACCCTGAACCAGACCATCCGATCGTTCGAGACACGGAAGGGCAGCCAGGTCGCGGTGCTGATCGTGCCGACCACGGACGGCGAGGCGGTCGAGCAATATTCGATACGGGTTGCGGAAGCCTGGAAGATCGGCCGCAAGAAAATCGACGACGGCGTGTTGCTGGTGATTGCCAAGAACGATCGCAAATTGCGGATCGAGGTTGGCTACGGCCTCGAAGGCGCGCTGACCGACGCCACCTCCAAGCGCATCATCGACGAGATCATCACGCCGAGATTCAGGACGGGCGATTTTGCCGGCGGGATTTCCGCAGGCGTCGACCGCATCATGAGGCTTATCGAGGGCGAGAAATTGCCAGCGCCGGTGCAGAGTGAGCCGTCGCGCGGTATGCAGACGTCCTGGCTGCTGGAGCACGTCAATCCGCTCAATCCGTTCGTGATTTTCGCGGTCTTTGTCGTCGGCGGCATTATGCGCACGACGCTGGGAAGGTTGTTGGGAGCGGTTGTGACCGGCGGACTTGTCGGCGTGCTGGCCTGGTTCTTCGTTCAATCGCTGCTGTTGGCGGCGCTCGCGGCGATCATCGTGTTCGTCGTCGCGTTGTTCGGCGATTTTGCAAACAACACCGGCGGAGGCCGGGGCAGCAGCGGCTGGTCGGGCGGAAGCAGTAGCAGCAGCGACTGGTCGAGCAGTTCCAGCAGTTCGAGCGACAGCGGCGGCGGGGGCGGCAGTTTTGGCGGCGGCGGCGCGTCCGGTAGCTGGTAGAGAGAGCTGGTCAAATGAGCATAGCGCGCATCGGCAAGCATCTTCTCCACCATCACTGGTGGAAGAAGCGATATTTTCCGCCAAAGGTACTGGCTGCGATCGAGGCTGCAATCAAGGAGGGCGAGGCCACGCATTCCGGGCAGGTTCGTTTCGTGGTGGAAGGCGCGCTCGACGGTGCGCCGCTGTTCCGCAATCAGTCCGCGCGCGAGCGGGCGCTCGATCTGTTCGGGCAATTGCGGATCTGGGACACCGCCAACAACAACGGCGTGCTGATCTATCTGCTGCTCGCCGACCGCAATGTCGAGATCGTTGCCGATCGCGGCATTGACGCCAAGGTCGGCACCGTCGGCTGGGAGCAAATCTGCGCCGCGATGGAAGTGGATTTCAAGGCGCAGAATTTCGAAGGCGGCGCGATCAAGGGGATCGAAGCGGTGTCGCGCGCACTGGCGGCGCATTTTCCGCGTAGCGGCGGCGGTGTCAACGAGCTGCCGGATGCGCCGGTGGTGATTTAGATTTGGCCGTCATTCCGGGGCGCGAAGCGAACCCGGAATGACGACAGTTATTGGTGGCTACGCCTTCGCCGATGGCCGCTCCCCGACACGCGCCATCCACGCCGCGATGTTGGCATTGGCTGCATCGAGTGGCTGGCCGACCTTGGCACCGAACGAGAGCCAGCAATAAAGCAGGATATCGGCCATCGTGAAGCGTTCGCCGCAGAGATATTTCCGGCCGTCGGCCATCTGGCCGTCGAGCCATTGCAGGCGGTTGGCGGCGATCATCTTGAGGCCGGGCGAGGCCTCGGGCGCGCAGGGAATCCGGCTTTGGAAGAACTGGAAACCCTCGCCGAACCGGTAGCCGTTACCCATGTGCTCGCAGATGTTGAGATCGACGCGGCGGGTCCACATCCGGCATTCGGCGCGCTCTTCCGCCGTCGCGCCGATCATCGCGGGTTTTGGATGCTTCTCTTCGAGGTATTCGCAGATCGCGGTGATCTCGGAGAGGTACTGGCCGTTGTCGAGCTCCAGCGCCGGCATCTGGCCATGCGGATTGCGCTTCAAATGTTCGGCTTCGCGGTTCTCGCCCTTGCGCAGATCGACCGGCTGCTTGGGGATTTCGATGCCCTTTTCGGCCATGAACATGCGGACCACATGCGGGTTCGGTCCGACCGAGTCGTAGAGCTTCATGGTGCATTCTCTCCCATTGTTCTTGTTTGGCGCGGTTGTTGGCTGCTTTTGAACAGGCCGCGGCGGCTTTTGTCAAATGGAGGTTCACACGTTTCGCGTCACTGAATGTGATTCAGCGTCACGCGGAAATCAGCGGTTGCAGGGAATAAATCCGAAAAATCGCGATCGTTCGCTAACCGTCGTCGAGCTTGTTGAGGTCGCGCACCGACTGCATGATCGGTTCGAAATTCGAGCGCGCGTCGAGCGCGTCGAACAGTTGCGCGGTATCCGACAGCAGCGTGTGCGAGCGCTGGATCGCGATCCGGACGTCGTCCTGCGGCGTATCCGATAGCCGGCCGTGGCCCGACAGCAGGATTTTCGAGTTCAGGCCCTTGAGCCGCTCCAGCGACTGGATGTAGTCGGCGATGCTGCCGGAGCCGAACACGCCGCCCATCACACCGCCGGGCATCAGCGTGTCGGCGGCAAACAGCAATCCTTTGTCCGGCTCGAACAGCGTGATGCAGGCCGAGGTGTGGCCCGGCGTGTACATCACGCTCAAACGGAAATTGCCGAGGTCGATCAGGTTGCCTTCTTCCAGCCAGATGTCGACATTGATCGGCACGTTCGGCTCGTTGAACATTTTTCGAAGCATCGAAAAATCGTCGCGCAGCATGATCTTGTTGGCGGCGAGGCGATGCGCGGCGATGAAGGTGCGTCCTGCAAAGTGCCAGGCCGCACCGATGTGATCGAGATGCTCGTGGCTCAGCACCACCATGTCGATTTTTTCGGGCGGGCAGCCGACGTGCTCGAGGCATGTCAGCAAATGCGGATAGTTCGACGACAGCCCGACGTCGATCAGAATCGTGCGCGAACTGCCGCGCACCAGATAGGCGTTGGCGGCGCGGTTCTTGAAACGGATCTGATAGACGTCCTCGGCGGCTTCGATCAGCGTGCACACGTCGCTGTCGAGCAGGATCTTGAACGGGCTCGGCTTGCGGTCGTTCATGAATTGCGGTCTCTTTATGATTTGGTTGCGGCTTTGAAGGTGACGGCGTTCGAGGCGCGCAAACGCTTGGAGAGCGCGTCCATGATCATCAGCGCAAAGGCTGGCTGCTGGCTGACGAGGTAGACGAAGCGGGCATGGTTGATCCGCATCACCCTTGTATGGGGTGCGGCGGCAATCGCGCTCGCCGAGCGCGACGAGCCGTCGATCACGGCCATCTCGCCGAAGAACTCGCCCTTGCCCAGCGTCACGATGACGGTCTTGGCGGCGCCGTTCACCTTGGCGATCTCGACCTGGCCGTCCAGCACCACGAACAGCTCGCGCCCGGTCGAGCCCTCCTCAAAAATGACGTCATTGACATCAAACTCGTTGATGCATTTCTCGATCGTCATGGCGTGCCCCCTGCCTTCTGGCTGGTTGGTGGCGCCATGTTAGTCAGGAAACCGGCCGGCGCAATCGCAGCCGTCAGGGATTGCCGCACAGCAGCATGGAAACCGGGCGAAACCGCCGGCCGCGCGGAGGCCGTCTTGCGGCCACAAAACCGGCCCGGATGACTTCCTAAAATTTCGGTAAGCCCTCGGGCCGGTAACGATTTCGCAAGCAATAAAAGTTACCAAATGGTCAATCTAACCTGGAGAATGCAACGTGAGCGATCTCAAGCCCGAACCGATCAGCAGTGAAACCGGAACCATTGGCATCGGGCCGGCCGCTCCCGAAATGTCCGTTTCCGATGTGTCGGTGACGGCCGCGTCTGAAATCGAATCCCCGCGGCTCGCGCCCGAGCAGGAAGAGACTTCGCCCAAGGCCGACGTGATAAAGGCTGGCGCGCCCCGGGTTGAGATGCCCAAGGTCGATGCCTTCAAGGTCGAAGCTCCCAAGGTCGAAGCCATCAAGCCTGAGGCTCCCAAGGTTGACGCGCCGAAGGTCGATGCCGTCAAGCCGGAGGCACCGCGCTTTCCCGGCAAGGTGATCGTGATGTCACCCGGCGAGCGCGTTGGCGCGAAGGCCGAAGCCGCTTCAGCCGAGGGATCGTCCGGCAAGCGCCGGATGTCGGCGATGGCGGCCGTGGTGGCGCTGGCAACCGTCGCGGGCGCGCTCGGTGGCGCGCTGGCGACTGCGGGTCTCGGTCACCTGATGAGCAGCGGCGAGACCGTTGCGGCGACGGCGAACACGGGCACGCTGGAAGCCTCCATCGCGCGGATCGATGCCGATATCCTGGCGTTGAAAGCCGGCGTCGAACACACGTCCAAAGTAGCCACCGGCCAGTTCAACAAAGCCAGCGACCGCCTCGACAAGGTCGAGAAGGCGCAAGCCGAACCCGCCGCCAAGCTCGCCAGGCTCAGCGATGCCGTGGAAAAACTCCGCGCCGCGCCGGCGTCCGTCCCGGTTGCCGCGGCCGCGCCGGTTCCGGCGCGAGACGTCACAGGATCGGTTTCGCAGCCGGCGACGGTCGCCGCAGCTGCCGCTCCGCCCAAGCCGGATGTCGGCCGGCTGCCGAAGGTCGAAGGCTGGGTGCTGCGTGATGTCGGCAATGGCGGCGCACTGATCGAAGGCCGCCAGGGCATCTTTGAAGTCTATGCCGGCGATCCCGTTCCCGGCCTCGGCCGCGTCGATGCCATTCGCAAGCAGGATGGCAAGTGGGTGGTCGTGACCAGCAAGGGCCTGATCTCGCGCTAGATCAGGAATATTCCTTCACTCTCACGTGAAGGTGGCCCGATTGTCGAGAGACAGTCGGGTCGCTTTTTTGCTAGTTTCCTGATCGCAACAACGCTGTCTTTGACACGCCAAAACGGCGTCGTGGGCCGGCGGCATTCATCAGGATATGGTTCGCGCGTGCGTCTTCTTTTTCTCATCTTGATCCTGCTTGCCGGCGCGGTTCCTGCTCGCGCTGCTCCCGGCGCCGCGCTGGAGCGCGGCGCCGCCGTCATCGATCCTGCTGCCTTGCGCGAACTCGACCGCGGACGATTTGGCATCGGCCGAATGTTGTCGCCCGAGCGCTCCGCGAACATCCCGCTTACCGACAACCAGCTGTTCGCCCTGCCGTCGATGGCGCCTGTTCGGCGGGCGATCGACGGCGAGTTTGATCGCTACGTTGCAAAACACAAAGCGAGCTTGCTGAACGAGACAATCGGCGTCGGCGACGGCTTTGATTTTCAGTTGTTCGATCGTGCAGTGCTCGATTCCCCGGATACGCGTTTCGTACTGGCCGGCATCGTCAACCGGATGGACCGGACCTACGTCTCGGAAGCGGACTGCGGCGAGATTCGCCTGATCTACCGGTTGACGCGGACCAATGCGGCAGACGGCGGCGCCGATGCGGTTTCGCCGCGGCTGCCGATGACGCTGAACCTGGTGTTGAAAACCAGGGTAGAAGGTCAGGACATCGCCTGTTCCGAAATCGCACGCCGCTGGCTCGCCGCCGGCGAATTGTCGCTGACGGGTGTGGAACTCGTGCAGAGGCTGCTGGCAAAGGACGGTCCGCTCGACCTGGTCGGCACTGCCAATATCGATCGCATCGAAACCAATCTGCAGATCGCGCATGCGCCGAAGTCGGCGGTGCGCGACTTTCGCACCGATTATCTCCTGAAGGTGTTTCGCTACGATCCGCAGGCGCGTGTGTTCGCGGAAGCGCCGATGGAAAATCAGATCGACCGCGACCGCATCCTGGCCGACGACAACCTCAAGCGCGCGTTCAAGGCGTGGCTGCTCGATCCCAAACATCTCGTCGAGTTCGATCGCGGCACCGCCTTGATCCCGGAACAATTCCTCGCACGTGGCGCGATAGCGCCAACGCCGGCCGGGTTCGATCCGTCGGATTTGCAGCCGGAGTTCGGCCTGCTGCAAGGCGAGGGCACGGCCGCGCATCCCGTATTCGACGAGGCCGACGTCGTGGCCGTGTTGAGGAAGGCATCGGCGGATGGCGTGAAGCTGCAAAATATCCGCTCCGTTGCAGGTTTCGAACGGCGGCTGAATGACGTCACCTGTTCCGGCTGCCACCAGACGCGCGGCATCGGCGGCTTTCACTTCCCGGGCGTCGACTGGATGGCGGCCAAGCCGTCGAATTCGACCGTGGTGCCGGCCTCGCCGCATTTCTTCGGCGACCAGGTTCGCCGCCGCGATATTCTCGCCGCGCTGCGCGACGGCAGCCCGCCGGATTATTCGAGAGGGTTCTCCAGCCGCCCGCAATCGCGTGGCGCCGCGGAACTGGCCGGGACCGAATATGGCGACGGTTGGGGCGCGCATTGTTATGTTGCGGGCAAGCCGGCCGCCGGCAATGACGCGAGCTTCCGGAACTGGAATTGCGCCGAGGGGCTTGCATGCCAGGCCGCCGGCAAGACCTCGCGCATCGGCATGTGCTTCGTCAAAAGCCGTTAGCAACGGTTGCTTTCCTGCCGCGCCGCAATTGACAGTGGGCTTACTGTTCATGTTTCATGCCTCAAATTTTGTAGGGATGGAACATGGACGAGGTCATCATCGTCGGCGCCGGTATCGGTGGCCTGACGCTTGGGCTGGCGCTGCATGAGGCCGGAATTCCCTGCCGCATTTTCGAGTCTGCTGCCGAAATCCGCACGATAGGTGTCGGCATCAACCTGCTGCCGCACGCGACAAGGGAACTCGCCGCGCTCGGGCTTGAGAGCGCCCTGGCGAAGGTTGCGGTCGCAACCACCGATGCGACGTTCTTCAATCGCTTCGGCCAGTTGATCTATCAGGAGCCGCTCGGTCGCAGCGCGGGCTACGATTATCCGCAATTCTCGATCCATCGCGGCGACCTGCAGCGTGTGTTGCTCGACGCCTTCGTCGCGCGCGCCGGGGCCGATCGCCTGCTGACCGACCGGCATTGCGTTGGCATCGAGCAGGACGCCGCCGGTGTCACCGCGACGTTTTCCGACGGTCTGGGTGCGAACGGTTCCACCGCACGCGGCCGGGTGGCGATCGCCTGCGACGGCATCAATTCGGTGGTTCGCAAGCAGTTCTTTCCCGACGAAGGCGAGCCGCGCTATTCCGGAATCAATATGTGGCGCGGCGTGACGCGCTGGAAGCCGATGCTGTCGGGCGCCAGCATGGTACGCGCCGGTTGGCTGTCGCACGGCAAAATGGTGATCTATCCGATCCGCCCCGCAGGCGCGGACGGCAGGCAGCTGATCAACTGGGTCGCCGAGATCGAAACGCCAAACTATCGCAAGCGCGACTGGACCCGGTTCGGCTCGTTCGACGATTTCATCGGCGCGTTTGCCGACTGGAATTTCGAGTGGCTCGATGTGCCGGCCTTTATCCGTTCCGCCGACAGCGTGCTGGAATTTCCGATGGTCGATCAAGAGCCGCTGCCGCGCTGGAGTTTTGGCCGGATAACGCTGCTCGGCGACGCCGCGCACCCGATGGTGCCGCGCGGCTCCAACGGCGCCGGCCAGGCGATCCTCGATGCGCGCGCGTTGACGACAGCGCTGCGTACGCAGGCCGATCCGGTTGCCGCACTCGTGGCCTATCAAAACGAACGGCTGGAAGCGACCACGCGGATCGTGCTCACCAACCGTACCAACCCGCCGGACGCCATCCTGCGTGAGGTGTTCGAACGTACCGGCGACCGGCCGTTCAGCGCGATCGATGATGTCATCAGCCGCGAGGAACTCGCCGGTCTGTCCGAAGGCTACAAGCGGATCGCAGGCTATTCGAAGGAAGCGTTGCGCGGCTGAGGCGCGGAAAATCCCGCCGCGGTGATTGAAATCGCGCTATAGCCATTCGGACCAAGCGGTCGAAGAACCGTGGTCCGGCATTTTGGGGGAGGGAACATCATGGCGGTGTCTCAGGCGCAAGGTGGCGGCGCGATTATCGATGTCGCCGAATTTATCGACCGGCAACCGGTCGGCGGCTTCCAGATCAGATTGCTGCTGACTTGTGCTGCCGTGCTTTTCCTCGACGGCTTCGACACCCAGGCGATTGGATATGTCGCACCCGCGCTCGCCAAGGAGTGGGGTCTCACCAAGGCAGCCCTCGGTCCGGTGTTCAGCGCCGGGCTGTTCGGCCTGATGATCGGCGCGCTGGTGTTCGGGCCGCTGGCGGACCGGATCGGGCGCAAGAAGATCATCATCTTCTCGACGCTGGCCTTTGGCATCGGCACGCTCGCAACCGCGTTCATCAGCGACGTCAACACGCTGCTGGCAATCCGCTTTCTCACCGGTCTCGGGCTTGGCGGCGCGATGCCGAATGCGGTGGCGATGACCTCCGAGTTCAGTCCGCACCGCCGCCGCGCCACCATGGTGATGGTGATGTTTTGCGGCTTCTCGATCGGGGCGGCCCTTGGCGGGTTGCTGGCGGCGGCGCTGATCCCGCAATTCGGCTGGCGCTCGGTGTTTCTGGTCGGCGGAGTCGCACCGCTGCTGCTGGTGCCGATCCTGGCGCTGCGGCTGCCGGAGTCCGTGCGCTTCCTCGCGCTCACGGGGCAGGCGCATGCGCGCGTCGCCGGATTGCTCGGGCAGATTGATCCGAAGGCCGCGTTCACGCCGGCGACGCAGTTCTTCGTGCATGAGCCGCGGCTGACCGGCATGCCGGTGCGGCATCTGTTCCGTGAGGGGCGAATGCTGCCCACGCTGTTGCTGTGGGTGGTGTTCTTCATGAGCCTGCTCGATCTCTATTTCCTGTCGAACTGGCTGCCGACCGTCCTCAACGACCTCGGCGCCTCGGTTTCCTCGGCCGCCCTGATCGGGTCGATGCTGCAGATCGGCGGCGTCGTTGGAACTTTTGCGCTCGGCAGCGTGATCGATCGCTTCTCGTTCCGCGCGCTGGCGCTGGTGTATTTCGGGGCGGTGTTCGCCGTCGGCGCGATCGGCCAGCTCGGTCACTCCACCGCGTTGGTGACGACGGCGATCTTCGCCGCCGGCTTCTGCATCGTCGGCGGCCAGATCGCCGCCAATGCGCTCGCGGCGACCTTCTATCCGACCGCGGTCAGGTCCACCGGCGTTGGCTGGGCGCTCGGCATCGGCCGGATCGGTTCGATCGTCGGACCGCTGGTCGGCGGGGCGCTGTTGACCGCGAAGTGGAGCACGGGATCGGTGTTCCTGGCGGCGGCAAGCGCGGCCCTGTGTGCGGCGTTGGCGGCGTTCCTGCTCAGCCGGTTGGCCGGCATGAGCGGCGGCCAGGGCGCCGCCCATCCGTCATCGATCGATGCTACATTGCAGCCGGCTACGACCAGCACCTGAGGGACCGGCGATGAGCTCTTCCGACCAGGACAACAAGCAGCGCAACCGCGAGATCGCGGAGAACGAAGCCAAACGCGAGGCGGTCGGCGACGTTCGCGTCAGTACCTGGGCGGTCGCGATCGCCATCATTGCCGGTGTGATCGCCGTTGCCGTCGTATGGACGTGGCTTGGCCGTTGAGCCTATTTGGCGTAGTGCGTCAGGCGTTTGCCGGGCAGCAGGTCGTAGGCCGATTTCGAGCCCGGCAATTGCGCCATCCGCCCGAGCCAGGCACTGATCGCAGGATGGCTCGCTGCCAGGTCATAACCGGTCTCGTCGGCGGGATAGTGCAGATAGGCCATCATGGAAATATCGGATATCGTCGGACGTTTGCCGATGGCGAATGAATTCTTCTGCAGATGGCCTTCGAGGATCGACAGGAAGTCATCGAGCCGCTTGCGAAAATGCGTCAGCACGTGCTGGTCCGGCGCCGGCGTGAACGCGCGGTAATAGCGATAGGTCGCCATGTAGCCGGTCAGCTTGTGATTGTCCCAGAACAGCCAGCGCAGCAGCTCGAACTGCTCCTGCTCGGTCTCGCCGCCGAACCGGCCGTATTGCTTGGCGAGTTGCAGCAGGATCGGCGCGGTCTGGGTACGGCGTTCGCCGTCCACCTCCAGCACCGGAATTTCGCCCATCTCGTTGACGTCGCGCCGCCATTCCGGCGTCCGGGTCACGCCGCCGCCGAAATCGGTCCAGACCGGCTCAAAACGTTCGCCGCACAGGGTCAGCATCAGCGCGAGCTTGTAGCTGTTCCCCGACTCCGGGAAATAATGCAGCCGATAGCTGGGCATGATCAGGCTACCGCGCCTGACGCCCGCAACGTCTTGATCGCCGCTTCGTCATAGCCGGCGTTGCGCAAGATCTCGTCGCTGTGCTCGCCGAGGCCGGGCGGCTTGCGCGGCTGGACTTTCTTGCTGCCGTCGACCCAGATCGGGCTGCTGATCGTCATCATGGTGTCGTTCTCGAACGGCACCAGCACCTCGTTCTCGATCATCTGCTTGTCGTGCGGAATGTCGTCGAGGATGCCGACCACGCCGAACACCAGCCCGTTGCCGTCGAGGATCTTGCGCCATTCGGCGAGGTCTTTGGTGGCAAAGGTTTCGTCAAAAATCTTGATCAGCTCCAGCGACCGCGCATGGCGTTCCTTCTTGGTCTCGAAGCGGGGATCGGTGACGAGATCCTCGCGGCCGAGAATGCGCGCCAGCGTCGGCCATTGCTTGTCCTCGTTGAGCAGCGAGAGGATCAGCCAGCGGCCGTCCTTGCACTGGTAGTGGTTGGTGACCGCGTTCAGCGCGCGCTCGCGCGGGCGCCGTTCGCCGAACTTGGCTCCGACCAGTTTGGCCTGCGCCAGCACCGACGCCGCCCAGACGCCGTTGGCCATCAGGTTCGAGCTGACATGCGAGCCCTTGCCGGTGCGCTCGCGCTTGTAGAGCGCAGTCACGATCGCGCCGTAAAACGCCATAGCGCAGGGGTGATCGCCCATGCCGGCGATCGATCGCGCCGGCGTGGTGTGTTCGTCGGCGCGTACCAGGTCCATCAGGCCCGAGCGGGCCCAGTAGGCGTTGGAGTCGAAGCCGGGCTTGTTGGCTTCCTCGCCCTTTTCGCCATAGCCGGTGAAGGACGCATAGATCAGCCGCTCGTTCTGCGGCGCCAGATGCGCATGGGTGATGCCAAGCTTTTCGCGCACCTGCGGCGGGTAATTGGTGATGAAGACGTCGGCTTCGGCGGCGAGACGGTGCAGCACCGCCTGGCCCTCGGGCTTTGAAAGGTCGAGCGCGAGGCTGCGCTTGTTGCGGGCTTCCAGCAGCCACGCGAAATTATGTTCGCTGTGGGGATAGCCCGGCAAATTCGGCAGGTTGCGGTACGGATCGCCGGCGCCGGGCGGTTCGATCTTGATGACGTCGGCGCCGAAATCCGACAGCACCGTGGCGGCCGCGGGCGCCGCGATGAAACTGGCGCAGTCCAGAACCTTGAGGCCTTCAAAAATACCTTTTTCCATGGCGGCGCCGCTCCCGTGACGTTTGTTGGTTTTGTTGACTATCGCGCTGAGCGATCCGGTTCAAACGCCATTTGACCTATCTTGGGCGGGGGATGCAACGGGTGCTTACGGCGTCATTCCGGGATGGTGCGTAAGCACCAGACCCGGAATCTCGAGATTCCCCGGGGTGCAATTGCACCCCTGAGGTCTGGTCCTTCGGACCATCCCGGAATGACGGAGAGCTACTCCCCGCCCGCCAGCAGCGCCGCATTGCCGCCTGCTGCGGCTGTATTCACCGTCACCGTCTGTTCGGTGGCAAACCGCGGCAGATAATGCGGCCCGCCGGCCTTGGGGCCGGTGCCTGAGAGGCCATGGCCACCGAACGGTTGCACTCCGACGACGGCGCCGATGATGTTGCGGTTGACGTAGATATTGCCGACCTGAAGCCGGTCGATCACGTCTTCAACCGTATCGTCGATCCGGGAATGGATGCCGAGTGTCAGCCCGTAGCCGGAGCGTTCGATCGATTGCAGCACCTGGTCGAGCCGGTCGGCGCGATAACGCACCACGTGGAGCACCGGGCCAAAGATTTCTTCCGTGAGTTGGCCGGCGTCGGACAATTCGAAAATATGCGGGGCGACAAAGTTGCCGTCGGGCGCGGTGCCCGCGAAGTGCACCCGCGCTTGCTGCTTCATGCGCGCGATATGCGTATCCAGCCGCGCCTTGGCCTCGGCGTCGATCACGGGACCAACATGCGTCGCGGGATCGCTGGGGTCGCCGATCACCAACTCGCGCGCGGCGCCCGCGATCATCTCGATCATGCGGTCGGCCACGTCGTCCTGAATGAACAGCAACCGCAGCGCCGAGCAGCGCTGGCCAGCGGAACGAAACGCCGATGTGACGACGTCGTCGGCGACCTGCTCAGGCAGCGCGGTGGCATCGACGATCATCGCGTTGATGCCGCCGGTTTCCGCGATCAACGGTACGATCGGTCCGTCTTTGGCGGCAAGCGTACGGTTGATCGAACGCGCGACCTCGGTCGAGCCGGTGAAGACGACCCCGGCGATGTCGGGATGCGCCACCAGCGTCGCACCGATCCGGCCGTCGCCCTGCACGAGATGCAATGCCGACGCCGGTACGCCGGCTTGATGCAACAGCCGCACGGCTTCCGCCGCGATCAGCGGCGTCTGTTCGGCAGGTTTGGCGACGACGGCATTGCCGGCCATCAGTGCCGCCGTGACTTGGCCGACAAAGATCGCCAGTGGAAAATTCCACGGCGAGACCGCGATGAACACGCCACGGCCGCGCAGGCGCAAAATATTGCTCTCGCCGGTCGGCCCCGGCATCACCTTGCCTTCGCCGAATTGGTCGCGCCCCGCCGCCGCATAGTAGCGGCTGAAATCCACGGCCTCGCGGACTTCCGACAGCGCGTCGTCGAGCGTCTTGCCGCCCTCGCGCTGCAGCAGCGCGATGAGGAGCGCGGTGCGTTGCTCCATCAGATCGGCTGCCGTTTCCAGTGTCGCCGCGCGCCCCCCTGCTGGCGTCCGGCTCCAGTGTTTGAATCCATCACGAGCAGCGGATATCGCTGCATCCGCCTGAGATGGTGTCGCATCGACAATGTTTCGGTTTACAGCCAATGGCACCGCCGCGACGGCCGCAACGAGTTGGTCCAGCGTCGCGCGTTCGCCGAATTCCAGCCCGCGCGAGTTGTTCCGTTGCGGCCGATACAGCTCGCGCGGCAGCGGGATGTTTGCATGTGGGGCATTGTCGGCGTTACCAATCACGTCAGCCGGACGCCGTAGCAACTCGGTCATCGGCACCGTCTCGTCGGCGGCGAGTGCGACAAAGGACGAGTTGGCGCCATTCTCGAGTAAGCGTCGTACCAGATAAGCCAGCAGATCGCGGTGGCTGCCGACCGGCGCGTAGGTGCGACAGGCGATGTCCGGGCGGTCTTCGCCGAGCTTCGCATAGAGCGCTTCGCCCATGCCGTGCAGGCGCTGGAACTCGAATCCACCTTGGCCATCCGTCAGTTCGAGAATGGTGGCGGCCGTCAGCGCGTTGTGGGTGGCGAATTGCGGAAAGATCCGCGGCCGCAGCGCCAGCAATTGCCGGGCGCATGCGACGTAATTCAGGTCCGTCATCGCCTTGCGGGTGAACACGGGATAGCCGTCGAGGCCGCGTTCCTGCGCGCGCTTTATCTCGGTGTCCCAATAGGCGCCCTTGACGAGACGCACCATCATTCGCCGGTCGATGCTTTGCGCGAGTTGATCGACATAGTCGATCACGGCGGAAGCGCGCTTTTGGTAGGCCTGGATCGCCAGACCAAATCCATCCCAGCCCGCCAGCGATGGATCGCTGAACGCCGCAGCAATCACGTCGAGCGAGAGTTCCAGCCGGTCCGCTTCCTCGGCATCGACCGTAAAATTCAGGTCATGCGCCCGTGCTTGCCGCGCCAGATCGATCAGGCGTGGAACCAGTTCGGCCATCACGCGCGTGCGGCTCACGGCTTCGAAGCGCGGATGCAGCGCGGAGAGTTTGACGGATATGCCGGGCCGGTCGGGCAGGGGCCGTCCATCGGCGGCACGGCCGATGGCTTCGATTGCGCTGGCGTAGGAATCGAAATAGCGCGCGGCGTCCTCGGCAGTGCGCGCGCCTTCGCCGAGCATGTCGAAGGAATAGCGCCGGTGTTGCGACGCGTGCGGCTGCGCGCGCGCCAATGCCGCTTCGATGGTTTCGCCGAGCACGAAATGATTGCCCATCAGGCGCATCGCCTGACGCGTCGCGGCCCGCACCGCCGGCGCCCCGAGCCGCTTGGTCAGCCGGCCGATGGTGCCCTGCGGAGTCTCGCCGGGATGGATCACGCGCGCGGAGATGCCCAGTGCCCATGCCGAGGCGTTGACGAGGAAGGCAGAGGATTTGGTTTCGTGATGGAGGAAATCACCCTGGCCGAGCTTGTCCTCGATGAACTGGTCGGCGGTGCGGGCGTCCGGAACCCGCAGCAGCGCTTCGGCCAGCACCATCAGCGCCAGGCCTTCTTTGGTCGACAGCGCGAATTCGCGCAGCATGTCCTCGACACCGCCGAGGGGATCGTCATTGGTCCTGATCGCCTCGATCAGCCGGGTTGCGGTGCCGTCGATGCGCTGCTCCTGCGCCGCATCCAGCCGGGTGCTTGGGAGCAGCCCGGCGGCGGTGACGCGGTCATCGGGCGCGTACGGGGCGCTGAAGGGTGGGAGAGGCGATGGATCGGCCGGCATGATTCTCTTCGATTTTCACTAATTTATCCCTGGTCCAACCGTAGTTCGATAGACAAATCTGCTATTTTTCCTTAGAAATTGCGGTAGATAAATTGAATTACCGGATAAATGGCTGAAATTGACAAAGTAGACCGCAAAATCCTCTCAATCCTTCAGGGGGATGGCCGCATTGCCAATGTCGAGCTGGCGGAGCGGATCGGGCTGTCGCCAACCTCGGTCGGCGAGCGGTTGAAGCGGCTGCAGCGCGACGGCTTTGTCGAGGGCTATGGCGCCCGGCTCAATCCGCACTTGCTCGGCCTGGGCTTGCTCGTGTTCGTCGAGGTGATGCTGGACAAGACCACGCCTGACGTCTTCGAGCGCTTCGCCAAAGCCGTGCAGAGCGCGCCGGAAGTGCTGGAGTGCCACATGGTGGCCGGCGGCTTCGACTATCTGGTGAAGGCCCGGGTCGCCGACATGACCGCCTATCGCCGGTTCCTCGGCGAGAGCCTGCTGGCGTTGCCGGGCGTGCGCGAGACGCGAACCTATGCCGTGATGGAAGAGGTCAAGCGCGACGCCCCGCTGCCGGTCGGTTGAGGCCTCGAACTGCCAAATCTTAAACTGCCAAGTCTCAAACTGCCAAGTCTTAAACTGCAAAGTGATCCACAGGCGACGTACGATTGTATTGGCAGTGTCAAGTTGCCGCGCTAATCCTCCGCCACGCCGTCGCTTGGGAACAGCAGGGATCATGAGAGACGCCGGTCCGCAGATATTACGGAATCAGTTGTATGCCGGGTTTGCGGTGGTGCTTGGTATGCTCGGTGCGCTGCTGCCGGGCGCGCGGGCGGCCTATGCGATTGAACTGACCCGGGAGGTCGCTGCGCTCTACAGCACGGTGTCGATCTATCCGCCGTCGGGCAAGTCGATGACGGTCTGCTACGGCTTCGTCTGCCGGCGCCGCGAGATCCTCGATTTCACGCCCGGCGACCGTGCTGCGCTTACGCAGATCCTGAATGCCGGGCACGCGTCGGCGGCGACTGAGCGCGCGGCGGCACAGCAAGCGGTGGTGTGGCTCGACCGCCGTATGGGACCGATCATCGGCACCAACAAGCGGGTGGCGAAGGCGGATTTCCGCTACTTCGACGACAAGCACAATTACGATTGCTGGGACACCACCCGCAACACCACCAGCCTGCTGCTGGTGCTGCAGGAGTGGCACCTGCTGAAATTCCATGTGGTCGGCGATCCCCATTATCGCGGCAATACGCTGGTGCTGCAGACGCCGCACAACACCGCCGTGCTGGTCGAGCGCGCCACCAAGATCGAATGGGTCGTCGACCTCTGGCCGCGCGGTTATCTGCAGCCGCCCGATGTCATGACGGTTCAGAAATGGGTCAAGGAAGACTGAGCAGGCGCGCTTTCGATCGATGCGCGCGGGCCAAAAAAAATCCGTCCTGATGCGATCAGAACGGAATGGCGTATTGGCCTATTCGAGTGCGCGCTGAAGCGGTGCCCGCTCCGCCGAACGCTCACAGTTTTTTCTGGAGATCTCTTCAAGCCCTGCTCCCGGATTGCGTTCGAGAGTGTGCCGTTGCCGAACGCGCGCTAGCGCTAAACCTTGAGGTTCTCGGCTGAGGTCTTGCCGCGGTTGGCGATCTCTTCGTACTCGACGGTCTGCCCTTCATTGAGCGTCGAAAGACCAGCTTTCTCAACTGCCGAAATATGAACGAAAACGTCCTTGCCGCCATTGCTGGGCTGGATGAACCCGTAACCCTTGGTCGGGTTGAACCACTTCACGGTACCTTTAGCCATTCACGTCGTCTCCGCGGAATCAAAAAATAAAACGAGCCGCCGGTCCCCGCACATACCGGCATGCCCGTGGCATGAGGATACGCGGGTTGTGGCGGACTGGGTAGCGCAAACGGCATGGCCGTTTCGGCAAAAAAGCGCCATATCGCACCGCATTTTTGCCTTTTTGCCGGTTCGGCAGTCATTTGATACGGCGAAATCGCGGCACATTCCCGTTTTTATCAAATGGGAATGCGCCAGCCATCAGCGGCCTCTGCTGGTTGCAGGAGCGCGGCGGGGTGGGGCGTCGCCGCACGACGGACCCGCTTCATCGGATCGATTTCCCCCACCTGCCGCGCGCTCCCGGCGCCTCGCGTCTCAGTAATTCGCGGCGAGATAGTCGACGATCTTGCCGACATCCTTGTCGTCGATCGGGGCGCCGTAGACCTTGACCATCTTGGTGACTTCGGCGGCCCAGAAATCCTTCTTGAATTTTTCGCCGCGCGGCTGGGTCTTGATGTAGTCGGCGGAGTGGCAGGCGGTACAGTTGTTCTGCACCGCCTCGATGCCGGCGCCGGGCTTGAAGGCGGCCTTTTCCTCCGGAAGCTTGTAATTGACCGGGGCCGCATAGGCGGCGGCGAGGCCGAGGCTTGCAGCGAAGCCAAGGATTGCCGTGGCGGCCAGCGCGAGGAGAATCCGATGTCGCATGATCATTCTCCTCATGCCGCCGTGACGCGAACGGTTTCGACGACGTTGCGCAAATAGCCGGCCGGGTTCCAGAACGGTGTCATCGGCTGCATGTCGCCGGCATTATTGGTCGCGCGCACCTTGAGGTCGTAGGCGCCCGGCGCGAGCTTGACCGGCAGCTTCCATTCGCGGAACGAATATTTGCCAAGATCTTTGCCCAGCTTTGCCGACGTCCAGGTCTTGCCGCCATCGGTGGAAACCGCGACCTCCTTGATACCTTTGCCGCCGTCGAAGGCGATCCCCTTCAGCGTGGTCGAGCCCGGCTTCAGTTTGGCGCCGTCGGTGATGTTGGTGATGAACGAGCGCACCGTGAAGCGGTTGATCGGAATGGTCGCCTTCGGCGCCGTCCCAGGCTCGATGCTGTTGTTGGGCGTATCCGGAATCCGGTAGGCGGATTTCATCCAGAAACCTTCGAAGACATTGTCGATGACGGTGATCTCGTTGAGGTGCTTGACCCAATAGGTGCCGTAATAGCCGGGCACGATCAGGCGCAGTGGGAAGCCGTTCAACAGCGGCAGATCCTCGCCGTTCATGCCGTAGGCCAGCATCACCTCGCCGTCGCGGGCGTGGTCGATGTCGAGCGCCTTGACGAAATCCGGCGTCTTGTCGCTGACCGGCCCGTCCATGCCGTTGAAGGTGACTTGCTTGGCGCCCTGCTGCACGCCGGCCATGTCGAGCACGGCCTTAAGCGGCACGCCGCGCCAGCGCGCATTACCCATGGCGCCGTTGGCCAATTGCCCGCCGGCGACCCGCGGGGTGAAGAAGCCGCGGCTATTGCCGGAACACTGGTTGACGGCAACGAGTTCGACCGCCTTCAGCTTCTTGATGTCCTTTAACGAGAGCTTGAGCGGCTTGTCGACCTTGCCCTTGATCTCCAGCGTGAACTTGTCGGGATCGATATCGTAGGGCACGTTGGCCAGGTGGTAGCGGACGAAAAACGCGTTGTTCGGCGTGATCGCGCCGTCGTTGAAGATCGCGAACGGGGTTTCGAGCTGCGGTGGCCGTTCGGTCAGGCCGATCATCGGGCGCTTCTGCGGGTATCGCACCAGCGGCCGCTCGCCATTGTCGAACGGCAGCGTCACGGTATCGAGCGCGAGCGCCCGTGACGAACCAAGGCCCGCAACCAGCGCCGTCAACCCGGCGCGCTTCATCCATTCTCGTCGATCGAGCATCCTGCTTCCTCCGAAGCTTCTTCTGTTGAGCCGGTCATCACCAGACTCAATCTGTGCCAAGTTGTCGCATCGGAGGAGGTAGAGTCAATTGCTGCTTTCGGTGCGGGCCTTTCACATTTGCGTTGCAGCATGGCGCAACGGAAAACCCCGGCCGCTTCTCAGCGACCGGGGCTTTTGAACCAGACGAACCGCGCTTCGAATTAGTAAGCGCAGACGTTCACGGTGCGGAAGGTCACGCCGTACGGGGTGAACACCCGGCGGGTCTGGTAGCAGCCGTCATAGCCGCCACCCATGTAGCCGACGCCGAAGCCGAAGCCGTGGCCCCAGTGGTGATGAGGGTGCCATCCGAACCCGCCGCCGCCGGCCGAAGCGGCAGTGGGAGCCAGCGCCATGGCGCTGAGGGAGGCGGCGGCAACAAGAGCGAGAGTCACTTTGCGAAACATGATCGTTCTCCTTCAATGTGCGCGTTGATCGTTTTGTCTCGGCGCGGGTTTAAGTTTCAGTCTTACCCATCGCCCATCAGTCGCGGCCCAAAGAAACCGGGTTCGAGAAAAGTGCATTCTGTTCGGGGACAATTTTCTGAACACTCGTTCAGGTGTGAGAAAGATCACGTTCGCCGCGACCGCCGAACGACGCGCAAATCAGGCGGCGACGCTTGTCTCTTCGTTAACCAACGCCGACAGCGTGCGCGCATCGGTAACGGTGCGCACGATCATCGGCTCGTTGCGGCCGCGGATCGCGACTTCCTGCTGCGGCAACGCATCGGCGGCAAGGCCCGCGGTGACGCGAACCTCGTCGGAGACAACAGCTTCGCAGGATAGGCTCTTGGTCATGTCCTGCAATCTCGCCGCGACATTGACGGCGTCGCCAAGCGCGGTGAATACCATGTGGTCGCGGTAGCCGATGTCGCCGACGATCACTTCGCCGCCGTGAATGCCGACGCCAAATCGAATGGGCTCGCGCAGGTCGTGTTCGAGAAACTTGTTCAGCTCGTCGACATTGGCGGCGATCATTGACGCTGCTTTGAGCGCCTGACGGCAGGCCTCCGGCCGGCTCGAGGTGAGCCCAAACAGCGCCAGCATGCCGTCGCCGACGAACTGGTTCGGCATGCCGCCGCTCTCGAGCACCGCCTGCGACACCGCGCCGAGGAAGCGGTTGACGATGAACACGGTGTCGAACGGCAGCCGCTTTTCGGCAAGCTTGGTTGAGCCGCGCATGTCGACGAACATGCTGACGAGATAACGTTCCTGGCCGATCCGGGTCGGGTTCGACGCATGCGAGTTGGCCGACATCGTGTGCGGCAGGAACAGCTGGAAGAACGACAGGTCGCAGCCCGGCCGCAACTGGCAGGCGAGGCGGATCGACGGATCTGACGCGCCGACCCGGCCGAGCACGAAGGCCTCGCGCTGCGACGGCTCCGGCAGCGCGCTGCAGTCGCCGATGATGCGGATGCGGCAGGTCGAGCAGCGCGCCCGGCCGCCGCACACGCTGGCATGGGGCACGTTGTTTCGCAGGCTGGCCTCGAGCACGCTCAATCCCCTCGGCACCCGTACCGTGCGGCCGTTGCCGTAGGACAGGTTGATCATGCCGCCGCGGCGCTCGTAGAGGGCGCGCCCGCCTTTCGCCAGCAACGCTAGGCCGATCAGGCCGAGATAGCCGATCAGGAAATAGTCGGTAGCGCGTTCGAGCACCTGTGCCTGGGCGCGTGTGCCCATCTGGCGTTGGGTCACATTGTCCCTTCGCCATTCGAGGCTGTCGCTGTCCATGACGTTTCGTCCGCCCTGATAGAGGCCGAGCATCGAGATCGTTGGAATCAGCACGGCGGCGGCGAGCAGAAACGGCGCGGCCTTCTTGTAGAACGCTTTCATCCGCAGCCAGAAATACAGCCCGATGCAGCCGTGGACCCACGAGATGACGAGGACGGAGGTCAGCAGCCAGGCCTTGTAGGGTGTCGAGATCCAGTAGGCAAAGAACACCTGCGGATAGAGTTTTTCGTGGCCATACAGCGTCTGGCCGAGCCGCACCCCGACGACATGCGCGACCACCAGCGCCGGAATGCTGAGCCCGAGCACGAGCTGGAGTGGCTCGATCGCCTTCCAGCGGAACTGGCGGCGCTCGTACAGCGCCCAGATGCCGAGCCCGGTATGCGCCAGGCAGGCGGTGTAGAACAGGATCGAGATGGGGAGAAATTGCCAGAATAATATGTGGAGGTAGACGCCTTGCGCCAGCGCCTCCATCGAGATGTTTCCGAGTGCATGGTTGAGGAAATGACTGACCAGATAGGAAAATAGGATCGCGCCGCTGACCAGCCGGACCTGCCGCAGGCTGATGCCGCGGATGAAGGTGATGATCTGTTCGCGGGTCGGGGCGGTTGTGCGATCCATAGGTTCTATATCAACGATAACAGGGCTTAATTCCAGCGCTGAATACGTTGACAGCCCTCGGGGAGTCGTCGAGAAAGCGCCGTGACGATAGCCCCGCCCGACAACCGAGCCCCGCCGGATAACCGAGCCCCGCCGGACCGTTCTGCCATGCCGCCATGGCTTGGCGTGGTGCTGCTGATCGCTGCGCTGACGGCGATGCGCATGGTCTATGCCGGGATGATGGAGCTGCGCACCGACGAGGCCTATTACTGGACCTGGTCGAAGGAGAGCGCGCTGTCGTTCCTCGATCACCCTCCCGGCATCGCCTGGCTGATCCGGTTCGGCACCGCGATTTTCGGCGACACCAATCTCGGGGTGCGGTTCGGTGGCATCGTCGCGATGCTGGCGACGCAGTTGCTGCTGGCCGATATCGTCCGTCGCGTCACCCATGATTTTCGCGCCATCGTGTTCGCGGTGCTGATGCCGGAGGCGGCGCTGTATTACGGGCTGCTGATGGCCAAGGTGGCGCCCGATACGGCGATGATCCCGTTCGCGGTCGCGATGCTGTGGGCGCTGGTGCGGCTCGCCGAGGGCAACAACCCGCGCTGGTGGCTCGCCGCGGGCCTGTTCGCCGGTCTGGCGTTGCTGTCGAAATTCACCGCGATCATGCTGCTGCCGGCGGTAGCGGTGTTCGTGCTGGTGCCGGACTGGCGGCGGCGCTGGCTGCTCAGCCCGTATCCGTGGCTGGCGGCGCTGATCGCAGCCGTCGTGTTCCTGCCGGTGCTGGTCTGGAATGCGCAGCACGACTGGGCCTCGTTTCGTTTTCAATTTGTGCGCGCGGTGGCGACGCATGCGTGGTCTTGGCGCACGGTCGGCGAATTCATCGGGCTTCAGTTCGGGCTGGTCGGGTTCGTGCTGCTGCCGGTGGTGTTGTCCGGCGTGACGCTGACGGCGTGGCGCGGCTATCGCACGCGCGAGCCGGTCGCGATCCTGTTGTCGACCGCGGTGCTGGTGCCGTTCCTGTATTTCTTCTGGAAGTCGCTGACGCTCCGGGTGGGCGATACCTGGCCGATGTTCCTGTGGCCGGCCGGCTTTGCCGCCGTCGCGATCAATCTCACGCTGTTGTCGCGCGACGGCTGGCCGGACTGGATGGTGAAGTCGTCGTACGGGTGGGCGAGGGTGGCGGTGATTTCCGGCATCGCCTTCGTGGTCGCCGTGTTTCTGTATTACGTCGCCGCCCCCTGGAATTTCATCGGCCGGGCCGATCCGGTCGGCGGCGAGGCCGGCTACGAACGCGTCGTCGCGCACGCGCGCGACCAGTTGCAGAAGACCGGCGCGAGCTGGATCGCGACTACGGATTATCGCACCTATGCGATGCTGCGCTGGTATTTCAACGGCAGCGGCGTGCCGGTAATCCAGGTCAACGAGCGCGGCAGGTTTCAGGATTTTCGCGATCCCGGCCTGGCGTTGATCAGGGATCACGCTGGCCTCTATGTCGGGCGTGAGCCGGACAACGCCCTGCCGCTGTGGAATCTCACTTCCGCAAAACGACAGCCGCTCGAACGGGTCGAACGCAGCTGGCGCGGCATCGTGATGGACACCTATGCGCTGGAAAAAATCACCGGCTGGACCCCTGATCTGTCGCCGCCGGCGGACTCGCCGCTGTTCAAATGGCGCGTGCTGGCCGAAAAACACCCCGCCGCAGACGATCGCAGCGGCAACGAAGGATCGCGACAAGCGACGTGAAACAGGAGAAACTTTCGATGTCATTTCGTCTGGCCGCCCGAATTGCCGCCTTTGCCCTGTCTGTCTGCGTGTTGGCGTTGCCGGCTGGGGCCGCCGATTACCCCGACCACGCCATCAAGATGATCGTGCCGTTCGCCGCCGGCGGCGGCACCGACGTGCTGGCGCGGATCGTGGCGCAAAGCCTCAACAGTAAATGGGGCCAGCCGGTGGTGGTGGAGAACCAGCCCGGGGCTTCGGGCGCGATCGGCACCCGCGCGGTGATGAAAGCGGCGCCGGACGGCATACTTTGTTGATGGCTTCGACTGGCGCGCTGATGGCGGTTTCGGCCGGCGCCAAGGAGGCGGGCACGTTCGACGTCAACAAATACCTGACGCCGATCGTGATCGGCGCTGCGCCACCCTATCTGCTGGTGGCCAGCCCGACGCTGCCGGTCAAGACCACGGCCGATCTGATCCGCTACGCCAAAGAGAGGTCGGAAGATCTGACCTTCGGCTCGTCCGGGGTCGGCGCAGCCTCGCATTTGTCGGGATTGCTGTTTGCCAGCACGGCCGGCATCAAGCTGTTGCACGTCCCGTACAGGGGAACCGGTCCTGCGGTCACCGACCTGATCGGCGGCCGCATCGACCTCATGTTTGCGCCGGGTCCGGTGGTGCAGCAGTTCGTACAGTCCGGCCAGTTGAAAGCGCTCGGCGTCACCGACACGCAACGCTCCAGGTTCTATCCGGATGTGCCGACGGTCGCCGATGCGGTGCCGGGTTATGAATCCGTCGGCTGGTTCGGCCTGCTGGCGCCGCCGAACACGCCCCCCGATATCGTCCGCAAGATCAACGAGGTCATCGTGGCGGCGATGCAGACCCAGGAATTCCGCGATCATCTGGCGACGCTCGGCGCCGAGCCGAAGCCGCAGACACCGGAAGAGTTCGGGCGTTACATCAACGCCGACGTGGCCAAATGGAGCAAGCTTGTGAAAGACAACGACGTGCAATTGCCGGGAGGAAAGTGAACCATGCGTCTTGCAACCTTTATCGATCCACAGCAGGGCCATGAACCCCGCTTCGGCATCGCCTCCGGCGATACCGTCGTCGACGTGGTCGCGGCCGCGGACCGGCTGCATCGCGCGGTCCCGGCCATTTCGGTCAAGATAGCACTGACCAGCGGACCGCAGGCGTTGACCGCACTGCAGGATCTGGTGTCGGCCGCGGTGAAAGCGAAGCTCGATCGCGCCGTGACCGGCCTGAAATTCCTGCCGCCGATCCCGGACCCGTCGAAATTTTTCTGCGTTGGCAAGAACAAAAACAGGAAGCACCGCGAGGAACTTGCCGCCAACAAGATGCTGACCGAGGTTCCGAACGAACCGACCGGCTTCATCAAGCTGGTTTCGACGATGTCGGGCGACGGCGACGAGGTCGTCAAGCCGGCCGATATCACCACGCTCGATTACGAGCCGGAGCTCTGTTACGTCGTCGGCAAGCGTGCCCATGGTGTCAGGAAAGCCGAGGCGATGGACTACATCTCCGGTTTCACGCTGATGAACGACGTCAGCGCCCGCGAGCTTCAGAAGCGCGAGGTCGCCTCCGGCAGCCGATTCTGGACCGCCAAGAACATGCCGGGCTTCGCACCGGTCGGTCCCTGGATCCTGACCATGGATGAAGTCGCCGACACCGAAAATCTCTGGGTCACCTGCGATGTCAACGGCAAGCAGCGGCTGCGCTCCAACACCGGCGATTATCTCTACAAGATCGCCGACGTGCTGGAGCATTTCTCGCGCTACGTGGTGTTCGAGCCGGGCGACCTGATTGCGATGGGCGCTCCGAGCGGCGTCGCGGTGGGCCAGCCCAACGCCGCCGAACTCTATCTGCAGCCCGGTGACGATATGGTGATTTCGTTCGAGGGGTTGATGTCGCTGCGAACCAGGATCGTCGGGCCGAAGTAAAGCGGAACGGCGCGACTGCGGCGTTCTTCTTCTGCCGGGCGGGAGAGGGTAAGTCCTCGCCCCACAAGAAATCGTCATACCCCGCCTTGTGCGCGATTGCGCACTGGGGCGGGGTATCCAGTACGCTGCGGCCTGTCGGTTCGATCATTGACGCCTCTGGAATACCGGGTCACCTGCCCCAGTGCGCAATCGCGCACAAGGCGGGTGATGACAAGCGAATGTATTCTCGCGGCGCGATGCGCCCGAAGTTCTTCTGAAACCTTGGCCCTCCTGAATACAGAGGGCGCAGGGAAGACCGGGTGCGCGCCGCACCCGCGGTCTCGCGTGCAATAGATGCATCGTAGTGCGCACACGAGCATACAGGTTTGGCGGAAACACTCCGGCCTTCCCTGCGCAATGGCTTTACGGCTTATA
>JBBRSX010000005.1:0-80296 GCA_038244925.1 Hyphomicrobiales bacterium
CCATTGCGCAGGGAAGGCCGGAGGCTCTCCGCTGAACCTGTATGCTCGTGTGCGCATCGTTGATGCATCTATTGCACGCGAGACCGCGGGTGCAGCGCGCACCCGGTCTTCCCTGCGCCCTCTATCTTTCAGGGGGCCAACGAAATGCAAAACTTCGGGCGCATCGCGCCGCGAGAACGCGAAGGTGTGTGCTTCGTAGCCCGGATGAGCCAACGGAGCGGCATCCCGGCTATTTGACATTCAAATAGGAAACACCGTCACAGGCGCGCTTGCGTCCGCGGCTGCCGGCATGCCGGCGTCCTCACCGCGCCAACGATCGCGCGCTCGACCTGCGACACCTGGCTGCAGATCGTGAACACGAATGCCATCCGGCTGCACTGCCAGTGCGGACCGAGCGCGGCACTCTGGAGCGGCTCCGGCGAAGTCACTCCGACCGCGACGAAAGCAACGACGCAGACGAGCGAGACCAGGGCCAGGGTGTAAACGATGTACTGACGGGTCCACCAATTCTGGGGCATGGCCGTCCTCCTTCGGAATGCCGGGAACATAGGACCGCAGCGCCCTGCCCGGTGTGAAGGGGATCACACTGCGCCATCCCGGTTTCGTGATGGCCGGCGGCGAATGCTTGACGGTCACTGCGCGGGCTGGATCACGTTGCAGTTGGTGCGACCGGACATCAGGCAATCCTGCATCTTGCTGGCGGCGGTAAGCTCATGTGCCAGCCACAGCCCGGCCGCCAGCATCGCGGCTGCGATCAACAGTCCGGCGATCGCGCCGCGACGGCTGCCACCCTGTTCGGGATCCGTCATGGCCTTAACCTCCACATCTGGCGCCGCAGGCGCGCAGGTTGGGTATAACTGTCGCAAATCCGTTGCGCACAAGCACGCCCTGATCGACACTCTTTCCGTAGAGGCTGAGCGTGCGCGGGGGCGTGCCATGAGTAAGATGGAATCGAGTTACGACTACCATCGTTACCGAAAATTGCTGGCGGAGGCGGTCGACGAGACCAAGCGGCTCGCACTGATCGACCAGTTGATCCAGGAGAAGGCACGCGACCGGCTGGAAGCCCAGCGGACGTCGGACCGGGTGGCGATGACGGCGGTGACGGTCGCCAGGATTCTCGGGCCGATCGCACGCCGGGACAATCTCGGGATCAAGTAAGCAGCCGGCCAAGACCAGCCGACCAAGACCAGCTGGCCAAGACGGCCATCACGGCCGGGAAACCAGTCCAGCGCGGTCGAGGGCGTTTGCCGTTACGTCTCCGACGCGGCCATCACGATCGAACCGACCAGCCCGATCAGCGCACAGGCCAGCAGGCCATACTGCAGCACTGCGACCGCCTGCCGCGGGGCCTCGGTGGCGGTGGCCATGTCGTAGAGCAGCCAGGCCGACGTCGCCCCGCTCATCAGCATGATTTTCGGCCATTTGCTGCTCACGCAAGTTCTCCCCTGACTTCAAAGTCACCCCTGATTTCGTCATAGGACGCTGGTATTTTGCGTCGGGTTCACCTACCAAGGCGCCAAACCGCGCCCACCCCGATTTTGAAAGCGACAAGGCCTCTTTTATGAGTGGATTCAAGGAACCGAGCTTCGCCGACCGCCAGAAGGCCGCGCTGCAGGCCAAGCGGGATATTCTGAACAAGTTCAAAGCGGCCCCCGGACCCGACGACCCCGAGGTGAAGCGCCGGGCCGCCGAGCGCGAGGCCCAGGCCGCCCAGCGCGCCAAGGCCAAGGAAGTCCGCGAGGCTGCCAAGGCCGAGCAGAAGGCGCTTGAGGAAGCCGCCGCCGCCGAGGCCGTTGCCCTGCTTGCCCGCGAAAAGGAAGAGGAAGCCACCCGTGCGGCCGCGTTGGAGGCCGAACAGAAGGCCAAGCGCGATGCCCGTTACGCCGCGCGCAAGGGCGGCGGCAAGGGCAAGAAGAAGTAAGCGGTTAGCGCGCGCTCACCGAGCATCACGGACGGCGCAAAAACTAAGCCGTCATTCCGGGGCGATGCGTAGCATCGAACCCGGAATCTCGAGATTCCGGGTCTGGTGCTAACGCACCATCCCGGAATGACGGAGCGACGGTTTAGTGCTTCTTCATGCCGTCGTCTTTCTTCATGCCGTCCTTGGACATCGCATCCTTGGACATGGCATCGTCCTTCTTCATTCCGTCGTCCTTCTTCATGCCATCCTTGGACATGGCATCCTTGGACATCGAGTCCTTCTTCATGCCGTCGCCCATTTTGTCCTGCGCGAAAGCCGCAGGCGCGAGCGCCAGGCTGAGCGAGAGAACGGCAGCAGAGAGGCCGAGGCCGATACGAGTCGTGGTCTTCATGGTTAAATCATCCCTTAGGTTGGGTCGGTTTTTTGAAAGCGACGTCTGCCGCTTACCCCATGACGCGGCGACGACCGGGTTTGTTACCGGCCAATCCAACACGCCTGCTGAAGTCACGGAGTGTTGAAGCAGGCGGCCTGAAGGCCGCGTGCGACAAGCTGACGCCCAAGCTTGGACGCATTATTGACGGAGTCTTCTGCGAAGCCTCGTTTTGGGTGTGCACTGCAGCAATGCCCGGCCTCTCTCCGGGGCCTGAAATCGGGACCGATTCAGGACTTGATTTAAGGACTTGCCGCCGCGCGCCGCCTCGACCTATTCAAACAGCCTCGAACTATCAGACTAGAGAATTCACGGGCGCAGACCGGCTAAGATGGGCTCAACGCCGGTCAGCGCACGCCGTCCAAGAACACCGCCGAAGAACACCGCCGAAGAACACCTCTCAGGGGAGATACCCATGATCACACGCCGCCATGTCCTCGCATCCGCGCTTGCCGCGCCCGCCATCCTGCGTCTCGGCACCGGGACCGCCCACGCCGCGACCACACTGAAGATCTCGCACCAGTTTCCCGGCGGCACCATCGACAAGGGCGATTTCCGCGACCGCCTGTGCCGGATGTTCGCCGAGCAAGTCGCCAAGCGCAGCGGCGGCGAACTCGTCGGCGAGATCTATCCGAACTCCTCGCTGGTCAAAACCAACGCGCAGTTCTCGGCGATGCGCAAGGGTGCGCTCGACATCAGCCTGTACCCGATGCCCTATGCCGGCGGCGAATTGCCGGAAACCAATATCGGCCTGATGCCGGGCCTGGTCGCGACTTACGATCAGGGCATGCGCTGGAAGAAGGAGCCGGTCGGCAAGGCGCTGACCGACTTCCTCGCCGACAAGGGCATCATCCTGCTCTCCTGGGTCTGGCAGGCCGGCGGCGTCGCCAGCCGCTCCCGGCCGATCGTGGCTCCCGAAGACGCCAAAGGACTGAAGGTCCGCGGCGGCTCGCGCGAAATGGACATGGTGCTGCAGACCGCGGGTGCTGCCGTGCTGTCGGTGCCGTCGAACGAAATCTACGCCGCGATGCAGACCGGCGCCTGCGACGCCGGCATCACCTCCTCCACCAGCCTGATCTCGTTCCGCCTCGAGGAAGTCGCGAAGGCGCTGACCTCGGGCGCCGGCGCCTCCTATTGGTTCATGCTGGAGCCGCTGATGATGTCGAAGGCGATCTTCGACAAATTGCCGAAGAACCAGCAGGACATCCTGCTCACGGTCGGCACCGAGCTGGAAGCGTTCGGCCGCAAGGGCGCGCAGGATGACGATATCGAAGTCGCCAAGGTCTACGAGAAGGCCGGCGCCAAGGTCAGCAAGCTTGACGTCGCGACCGTCGGCAAGTGGCGCGACATTGCGCGCGATACCGCCTGGAAGGATTATGGTGCTAAGACTCCGACGTCAGCGACTCTGCTGAAGCTCGCGAGCGAAGTCTCCGCATGATGCATGGTCCGCTTCCGGATCAAAAAGACCTTACCAGCGTCGCCACGAGCAACCCGCTCGTGGCGACGCTCGGTCAGGCGTTGTCGCTTTGTAACAACGTCATCGTCTTCTTTGCCGCGATCGCGCTGATCGCGGCCTGCGCGATCCTCAGCTACAGCGTCATCGGCCGTGCCTTGTTTCACAGCGCCAATTACTGGCAGGACGAGGCGGCGGTGTTTCTTCTGGTCGGGGCCACCTTCATGACCGCGGCCTACGTGCAGGGCCAGCGCGGCCATATCGGCATCGAAGCTTTCATCGGTCTGATGTCGCCGCGCGTCAATCGGATCCGGCTCTGGCTGGTCGATGTCGCCAGCCTGTTGTTCTGCGCCTTCTTTGCCTGGAAATCCTGGACGCTGGCGCATGAAGCCTGGGTCGACGGCCAGGTCTCGAACTCGATGTGGTCGCCGCCGCTGGCGATCCCCTATGTGCTGATGGCACTCGGAATGACTTTGCTTTGTGTGCAGATATTTCTGCAGATCATTATTCCTTTGGTGGGTGCTGCGCGCCGATGAGCGTTCTCGGAATTGGCTTGAGTTACGGTTTTGCCACCCTGTTTGCGATGTTTTCGGGAATGCCGATCGCCTTCGCGCTCGGCGCCGTCGCGGTCGTCTTCATGGCGATCTACATGCCGACGGCCTCACTCGATACCGTGACGCAGAACGTCTACGAGGAAATGGCCTCGATCACGCTGCTGTCGATCCCGCTGTTCATCCTCAAGGGTGCGGCGATCGGAAAATCCCGCGCCGGTCAGGATCTCTATTCGGCGCTGCATGCCTGGCTACATCGCGTACCCGGCGGCCTCGGCGTCGCCAACGTGTTCGCCTGCGCGCTGTTTGCGGCAATGGCGGGCTCCTCGCCCGCGACCTGTTCGGCGATCGGCTCGGCCGGCATTCCCGAGATGCGCAAGCGCGGCTATTCCGGCGGCTTCGCGGCAGGCATCATCGCCGCCGGCGGCACGCTCGGCATCCTGCTGCCGCCCTCGATCACCATGATCCTGTTCGCGGTCGCCGCGGAAAAATCGCTGGGCCGGCTGTTCCTCGCCGGCATCGGGCCGGGGCTGTTGCTGGTGACGCTGTTCGGCATCTACGCGGTATTTCGGTTCCGCAAGGAATACGCCACCGCCCACGCGCTCTACATCGCGACCGGCACCGAAGCCGCTATCCTGCAACGCGACGAATTCACCATGGCCGAGCGCTTCAGCGCGCTGCCGCGCGTGCTGCCGTTCGTGCTCTTGCTCACCGGCGTCATGATCGCGCTCTATGGCGGCTACGCCACTCCGTCGGAGACCGCGGGTCTCGGCGGCCTGCTGGCGCTGGTGCTGATCGCGCTGATCTACAGCGTCTGGCGACCGAGCGATCTGGCGCCGATCCTGAAATCCACTATCCGCGAATCCACCATGCTGATGATGATCATCGGCATGTCGCTGCTCTATTCCTATGTGATGAGCTACCTGCACATCTCGCAATCGGCGGCGGAATCCATCGTCGCGATGCACCTGCCGCGCTGGGAATTGCTGGCGGCGATCCTGGTGATGGTGGTCGTGCTCGGCTTCTTCCTGCCTCCGGTGTCGATCATCCTGATGACCGCGCCGATCATCCTGCCGCCGTTGCGCGCCGCGAATTTCGACATCATCTGGTTCGGCATTGTCATGACCATCGTGATGGAGATGGGGCTGATTCATCCGCCCGTCGGCCTCAACATCTTCGTCATCCGCAACGTCGCGCCGGACATTCCGCTTAGCGAAGTGATCTGGGGGACGCTGCCGTTCGTGCTGCTGATGATGGTAGCCGTGCTGCTGCTGTGCTTCTTCCCGGGGATTTCGACCGGCCTGCCCGATCTGGTGATGGGACCGGACGGGGGAAGGTAATATCCACTGCAACTCACTGATTCCATGGCCAGTGGGTATGCCCGTTCCGAGAAATTTGGGTATGAAACGCCCTTCCCTTCGGAGCGCCTCGATCGTATCTTTCGTCCATGACCAAACTGCTCGAAAAAGCACTGGAAGCGGTACGGCGCCTGTCGCCGGACGATCAAGATCAGATCGCGCTGGCCATGCTGACCCTGACCGGGAAGGAAGGAAAGCCCGAAGAGGTCGATCCTGCCCACCTTCCCGCCGTGCTGGAAGGTCTGGCGCAAGCCAAACGCCGCCAGTTCGCAACCGATGCCGACATCGAGACCGCGTTCCGTCGCTTTGAGCAATGAAGCTCCGGTTTACGCCGCGCGCGGTACAGACCTTGCCGACATCGCCACCTATGTTCGCGAACACAACCCGCAGGCCGCGCTTCGCGTACGCGCCGCGATCCTTGAATCACTTCAGAACCTTGTGCTGTTTCCGCATATAGGACGGCAACAGAAGGTTGAGAGCGTGCGCAAGCTGGTGACGCGGCGCTATCCCTATCTCGTTTATTACACGACCGACGCTGAGGCCGAAGAAGTCGTCATCCTCACTATCCAGCATCCCGCTCGCGAACGTGAACATTCGGATGCCTAGCAAGGCAACTACTTCGCCGCGCGCGCCTTGGCGTTCAACGCTGCTGCGACGCGGCTGACGGGCGGGCGGCCAATCAACTGGCTCACGACATTGGTCGCCTCCACCAGCTTCGGCATATCAACACCGGTCTTAACGCCCATGCCCTCGAGCATGTAGACCACGTCCTCGGTCGCGACGTTGCCGGTGGCGCCGGGGGCGTAGGGGCAGCCGCCCAGGCCGCCGGCCGCGGAATCGAGCGCGCGGCAGCCTTCCTCCATCCCGGCATAGAGATTGGCCAGCGCCTGGCCGTAGGTGTCGTGAAAATGCATCGCGAGATGGGCCATCGGCACATGACCAGCTACTGCGCGCAGCAGTTGCCGGGCCTTCAGCGGCGTGCCGACGCCGATGGTGTCGCCGAGCGAGACCTCGTAGCAGCCGAGGTCCCACAGCACCTTGGCGACGTCAACGACGGCCTGCGGCTTGATCTCGCCCTCGTAGGGGCAGCCGAGCACAGTGGAGATATAGCCGCGTACCTTGACGCCATCGGCCTTGGCGCGGGCCACGACCGGCTTGAAGCGCTCGATCGATTCCGCAATGGAGCAATTGATATTGGCGCGCGAAAAACTCTCGGATGCGGCGGCGAACACCGCGATCAATTTGGCGCCGGCGGCCTGCGAGGCCTCATAGCCCTTCTCGTTCGGCACCAGCACCGGGAGTTCACACTCCGTATGGTGGCTGACGCCGCGCAGCACGGCGTCCGAGCCCACCATCTGCGGGATCGCCTTCGGAGACACGAACGCACCGACTTCGACCTCCTTCAGCCCGGCGCCGATCAGCGCCTCGATGAAGGCGATGCGATCGGCCACACTGATCGGCGTCTTCTCGTTCTGCAGGCCGTCGCGCGGACCGACCTCGACGATGCGGACGGCGTCGCTCATCAGACCGCTGCCGGTTCGACTTCGGCGAGTTCGACGCCCTCGCCGACGATGTCGCCGACCTTGCACTTGATCTTCTTCAAGACGCCTGCATAGGGCGCGCGCAGGGTCTGCTCCATCTTCATGACTTCGAGCGTCAGGATCGCGGCGCCCTTCTCCAGGGTCGCGCCCTCCTCGGCCAGCAGTGCTACGACCGTGCCCGGCAGCGGCGACACGATCCTGTCCTCGCCGACCTGCTCCTCGGTCTCGCCGCCGAACGGATCGACCCAATGCAGGTCGAAGCGGCCGTTGCGGGTGCGCAGATAGAGGTCATGGCCCTCGATCACGGCCACGACCTGCGACTTCATCCCGTCGAGAATGAGGTCGAAACTAGCGTCTTCCGCAGACGATGTGGTGAAGACGAACTCATGCTCGCCGATCGAGAGCGTCGACGGCCCGTCACCGTAGGACAACGTCACCTTCTGCTCGGCGTCCTGGCCCTGGCGAAACGCGAACACCCGCTTCCGTTGGCCGACCGGCATCCAGCCAAAAGTCTGCCACGGCGAATGCGCTTCCTGGCGTGCCGCTGTCCGTTCGTCGTTGACGATGGCGGCCACCGCCGCGCTGAGTTCGAGATCGCCGACCACGCCCGCGCGATCCGTCAGGCCCTTCAATTCACGTTCGATGAAACCTGTGTCGATGCTGTTGGCGCGCACCTGCGGATGAGTCACCAATGCCGACAGGAACGGAATGTTGGTGACGATGCCGCGAACGTCGCTCTCTTCCAGCCCTCGGTTGAGACGATCGATGGCGGCCTGACGGGTCGGCGCCCAGGCGATCACCTTGGCCAGCATGGCGTCGTAATAGGGCGACACCGCATCGCCGCTGCGATAGCCGGCGTCGATCCGCAGGCCGTCCACCGCATCCGGCGTACGCCAGGTCTTGATCCGGCCGACCGAAGGCATGAAATTCTTCTGCGGATTCTCCGCATAGACCCGCGCCTCGATGGCGTGGCCATTCAGCTTGATCTCGTCCTGCGCCAGCGGCAGCTTCTCGCCAAAGGCCACCCGCAACTGCCATTCGACCAGGTCGATGCCGGTGATCAGTTCGGTGACGGGATGCTCGACCTGCAGGCGGGTATTCATCTCGATGAAGAACACCTCCTTGCCGTCCGAGACGAATTCGATGGTGCCGGCGCCGACGTAATTGACAGCTCCCGCGGCCTTGCGCGCGGCGGCGCAGACGGCCTCGCGCTGTGTCGCGTCGAGCGTCGGCGACGGCGCTTCCTCGATCACCTTCTGGTGCCGGCGCTGCAGCGTGCATTCGCGCTCGAACAGCGACAGCAGATTGCCGTGGCTGTCACCGATGATCTGCACCTCGATATGGCGCGGGTTCTGGACGAATTTCTCGATCAGCATGCGGTCGTCGCCGAACGCCGCCTTGGCCTCGCGCTTGGCGCTGACAATCGCCGCCGACAGTTCGCCGGCCGATTTCACCACCCGCATACCGCGCCCGCCGCCGCCGGCGGAGGCCTTTACCAGCACCGGGAATCCGATCTTGTCGGCCGCCGCTGCCAGTATGGCCTCGTCCTGGGCCTCGCCGTGATAGCCGGGCACCAGCGGCACGCCGGCCTTCTCCATCAACTGCTTCGAGCCGGACTTGGAGCCCATAGCGGTCATCATCGCGGCGGTCGGGCCGACGAACACCAATCCGGCATCGAGGCACGCTTGCGCGAATTCGGCGTTTTCCGACAGAAAACCGTAGCCGGGATGCACCGCCTCGGCGCCGGTCTGGCGTGCGGCTTCGATCACGCGCTCGATGTTGAGATAGCTGTCGCGCGCCCGCGCCGGGCCGAGCAGCACGGCCTCGTCGGCCATCGCGACATGCATCGCGTCACGATCGGCCTCGGAATAGACCGCGACGGTGCGCAGGCCCATGGCGCGCGCAGAGCGGATGACGCGGCAGGCGATTTCGCCGCGGTTGGCGATCAGGAGCGTGCGAAAACGCCGGTAAAGTTTCGAGCTGTCCATTGTAAGTTCCTGCATCACATCCTGAACAGGCCGAACTTCGTCGGCTCGATCGGCGCATTGGCCGATGCTGACAATCCGAGGCCCAGCACCAGCCGTGTGTCGGCGGGATCGATCACGCCGTCGTCCCACAGCCGCGCGGTGGCGTAATAGGGATTGCCCTGGCTTTCGTACTGAGCACGGATGGGCGCACGGAAAGTATCCTCTTCCTCTGCCGACCATTTGTCGCCCTTGGCCTCGATATTGTCGCGGCGGACCTGGCTCAGCACCATCGAGGCCTGCTCGCCGCCCATCACCGAAATACGAGCGTTCGGCCACATCCAGAGGAAGCGCGGGCTGTAGGCCCGGCCGCTCATGCCGTAATTGCCGGCACCATAGGAGCCGCCGATCACGACGGTGAATTTCGGCACGCCGGCGGTTGCCACCGCCGTCACCAGCTTGGCGCCGTCGCGGGCGATGCCACCGGCCTCGTATTTCTTGCCGACCATGAAGCCGGTGATGTTCTGCAAAAACACCAGCGGGATATTGCGCTGGCAGCACAGCTCGATGAAATGCGCGCCCTTCAGCGAGCTCTCGCTGAACAGGATGCCGTTGTTGGCGATGATGCCGACCGGATAGCCCCAGATGTGGGCAAAGCCGCAGATCAGCGTGGTGCCGTAAAGCTTCTTGAACTCGTCGAATTCGGAGCCGTCGACCACCCGCGCGATGATATCGTGGACGTCGAACGGTTTGCGCCCGTCGGCGGAAACCACGCCGTAGATTTCCTCGGCCGGGAACAGCGGCTCACGGGGTTCGCGCATGTTGAGCGCGGCGCGCGTCGGCGGTTTCAGCGTCGCGACGATACGGCGCGCAATCCCGATCGCATGGGCGTCGTTCTGCGCGTAATGGTCGGTGACGCCGGACTGCCGCGAATGCACGTCGGCGCCGCCGAGTTCTTCCGCGGTGACCACCTCGCCCGTTGCAGCCTTCACCAGCGGCGGGCCGCCGAGGAAGATCGTGCCCTGGTTGCGCACAATGATGCTCTCGTCCGACATGGCAGGCACATAGGCGCCGCCTGCGGTGCAGGAACCCATCACGATGGCGATCTGCGGAATGCCCTGCGACGACATCTGCGCCTGATTATAGAAGATGCGGCCAAAATGCCGTTCGTCCGGAAAGATCTCGTCCTGCATCGGCAGGAAGGCGCCGCCGGAATCGACCATGTAGACGCAGGGCAGATTATTCTGCCGCGCGATATCCTGCGCGCGCAGATGCTTCTTCACCGTCATCGGATAGTAGGTGCCGCCCTTGATGGTGGCGTCATTGGCAACGATGACGCATTCGCGGCCGGAGATGCGTCCCACGCCGGTGATGACACTGGCGGAATGGACGTCGCCGCCATAGAGGCCGTGGGCGGCCAGCGGCGACAGTTCGAGGAAGGCGGTACCGGGATCGACCAGCAGATCGACGCGTTCGCGCGCCAGCATCTTGCCGCGCGAGGTATGCCGTGCCCGGGAAACCTCGCCGCCACCACCTGCGACCGTCTTCAGCCTGTTGCGAAGATCGGCAACGAGGCCGCGCATGACTTCGGCGTTGCGGGCAAACTCGGGAGATTTGGGATCAATCGTGGAATGAAGCGGCATGGTCGGCGTTTTTCTTTGGATGCTGGAGAGTCGTTGGGATTGCTTCAGGGAATGCGGACAGGCTGTACCATCTTTGCGGCAATGCGTCCCGACTGCGCGATGTCATTGAGCCGGTCATTCTCCCTGATCCCCTGTTTCGAGTGCGATAATTAAACAATCATACGTTTTTTTAACATAGCCGCAAGAAGGAACTGACTGTGAGATAGAATGTTGAAATGAATACGATTTTATGCCATTGTTATACGGTCGTTCGCTAGTTTCTGTAACAAGCGAACCAATATCCGGGGACTACAATCCCGAGGACCCATGGCACGCACGATCGGCTCATACGGCCCGAAGACGATGGAGGCGATCCGGAAAGCGGGGCTGCGCCTTATCTTCGAACACGGCTATGCGGCGATGAGCCTGCGCCAACTCGCCGCCGAGGTCGGGATTCAGGCCGGATCGCTCTACAATCACATCAGTACCAAGCAGGAACTGCTGTTCGACCTGGTCCAGGACCACATGAACGAACTGCTTCGCCAGCTCGATCGCGCGCTGCAAAGCCAAGAGCGGCCGGTCGACAAGCTCCGCGCCTTCGTCGCGTTTCACGTAACCTACCATATGACGAAGAAGCGCGAGGTTTTCATCGCCAATTCCGAATTGCGAAGCCTGGAGCCGAAAAACTACGACGCAATCGTGGCGCTGCGCGGCGCCTACGAACAGCGGCTGGCTGATATCCTCAGCGAAGGCGTATCGGAAGGCGAGTTTGAAGTCGCCGATATCCAGGTCGGTACCTTTGCGATCCTCGCCCTCCTGACCGGTATCTGCTCGTGGTACCGGCCGGGCGGGCGCCTGACCAAGGAGGCGATCGTCGCGGCCCACGAAAAGCTGGTGCTGTCGAGCGTTGCCCCGCGGGCGGCGGCAGCTGCGGTTCAAAGCAAGCGCAAGCCCTCCCGGAGCGTTGCGGCTGGTTAGCGGATGAGGTTGACATGGCGGAACGTCAGCGGCTCGACGACATCGATCTGCGCATATTGTCCGAACTGCAAAAGGACGGACGCATCCGAAACAACGAACTGGCCGTCAGGGTCGGCATCTCCGAGCCGCCGTGCCAGCGGCGCGTCCGGTCCCTGCGCGAGCGCGGCTACATCAGCGCGATCCGCGCCTCTCTCGACGAAAGGCTGCTCGGCTACGAGGTAACGTCCTTCGTATTGATCCAGTTGCAGAGCCAGGCCCAGGCGACATTACAGGCATTCGAAACATCGATCGCGGCCCTGCCGCTGGTGCAGCAGTCGTCGCGTATTTCAGGGGACGCCGACTATCTGCTCAAATGTGTCGCGCGAAACGTCGAGGGCATGCACCAGCAGCTGCTGCAGTTTTCGGCCATGCCCGAGGTCCGAAACATCCGAACTTTCCCCGTGCTTGGTGTGGCGAAGGATGCGCCATTGCCGTTGCCGGACTATTCGAGCGTGTCCGTTCCGGTACAATAGCCGGCACCAGACGCAAGGACGCCTCGGGGCCCCTAGTGGGTCCAGGGCTCGCCGCGCCGGAAGGCGAAATTGTCGGAATAAGCCACCTGGCGCTGCACCGAGGCCTTGGGCTCGATCACCTGGTAGGCAATGGCCTTGCGCTCGCAATAGGCCACCGCGTCTTCCCTGGTGTCGAAATGCAGGGTGAGCTGCTGTTTCATGTCGCCGGACGAAGTCCAGCCCATCAGGGGTTCGATCGCCCGGGGCTGCTCGGGCTCATAGTCGAGCTGCCACTCCCTGGTTTTGGCCCTCCCCGATTGCATCGCGTTTTTGGCGGGCTTAAAAATGCGTGCGGTCATGGATGGTCGGACCCCCGGGGATATGCGACATGGAAGCATTTGGTGGACACATCAAGGATAGTATACAGAGACCCATCAGGGACTTGATCGGTGATTCCGTAACTCCGGATGTAGCATTTCCGTACCCGTATAGTCACTATGCTGCACTGTTACAATCTTGGGCCGCAACCTTGAACCACAAGGCGGCCGAGGCCTGATTTAGCTGCACAATCCTCTCGAAAGCATCACCTCGAACGGTCCCCATGAAAATCAACGCCACTCTCCCCGAAAAAGGACGCGACCTCCGGCTCGACCTGTTTCGCGGGGTCGCGAACTGGGCGATTTTCCTGGATCACATCCCGGACAATGTCGTGAACTGGATCACGACCCGCAATTACGGTTTTAGCGACGCCGCCGACCTCTTCGTTTTCATCTCCGGCTATACCGCCTCCTTTGTCTACGCCCGGATGATGCTCGATCGCGGCTTCATCGTCGGCGCCACGCGGCTGACCAAGCGCGTCTGGCAGCTCTATGTCGCCCACATTATCCTGTTCGTGATCTACATCGCCTCGATCAGCTATCTGGCGCTACGCTTTGGCGATTCCGAACTGGTCAACGAGTTCAACGTCGTCGGCCTAGTCGACAACGCCACCGAAACGCTGCGGCAGGGCCTGTTCCTGAAGTTCAAGCCGGTCAATCTCGACGTGCTGCCGCTGTATATCGTGCTGATGGGGCTGTTCCCGCCGGTGCTATGGATGATGCTGCGCCAGCCGAACTGGACCATGCTCGCCTCGATCGCGCTGTGGCTGGTGTCGCGGCAGACCGGCTGGAACCTGTCCGCCTATCCGGGCGGCACCTGGTACTTCAACCCGTTCTGCTGGCAGGTGCTGTTCGTGTTCGGCTCATGGTGCGCGCTCGGCGGCGCGCGGCGATCGATGGGGGTGATCAATCACCCGGTGACGCTGTGGTTCTGTATCGGCTATCTGATCCTCGGGCTGGTCATGACCATGGCCGGCAAGTTTCCGGACTCCTTCGGCGCCCTGTTCCCGCACTGGCTCTATTCGACCTTCAACCCGAACGACAAGACCAACCTTGCGCCCTACCGCTTCCTGCATTTCGTGGTCATCGTCATCATGGTGATCCGCTTCGTACCAAAGGACTGGCCGGGCCTGGAGTGGAAGGTATTCGATCCCTTGATGGTCTGCGGTCAGCAGTCGCTGGCGGTGTTCTGCGTCGGCGTGTTCCTGTCCTTTGTCGGGCACTTCGAACTGTCGATGAGTTCGGGCTCGCTGCTCGCGCAGATCTTCGTCAGCGTGACCGGGATCGCGATCATGACCATCGTGGCCTATTACATTTCCTGGTCGAAGCGGCAGGACAAGCCGCTGCCGAAACCGGCGGCGCCGAAAGCCGCCTGAGGCGGCCTTCGGTAACCTTCGTGCTCAGCCTCTCCCGGCTCCGGCCGGTTGGGTCGATGCCACCAGGGTCCTGACGTCGACGAAGGTATTGACGAGCGGCGCGACCACCTTGTGCATCGCCGTCTTCGACACGATCGTGTCATGCAGGATCAGATTGTCGATCCCGGTGTTGAGGAAGCAGGCCACGGCATCCTCGGGCGTCTCCACGATCGGCTCGCCCTTGATGTTGAACGACGTGTTGATCAGCACGGGAACGCCGGTCAGCGCCTCGAATTCCTTCAGCAGGCGATAGAGCATCGGATTGGTCGCCTCGCGCACGGTCTGCACTCGCGCGGTACCGTCGACATGCACGATCGCCGGAATCCTGTCGCGCCATTCCGGACGGACCGGCTTGGCGATCAGCATGAACGGCGAGTCCTCGTCGCCTTCGAAGACGTCTTTCATCCGTTCGGCCAGCACGATCGGCGCGAACGGCCGGAACGCCTGCCGGTGTTTGACGCGGCTGTTGAGGATGTCCTTCATTTCGGGCTTGCGCGGATCGGCCAGCAGGCTGCGGTTGCCGAGCGCGCGTGGCCCGAACTCCGAGCGGTCCTGGAACCAGCCGATCACGCGCTGGTCGGCAAGCAGCTTTGCGGTGTCGCGGCAGACATTGTCGCTGCGTTTGGCCTCGACCTGAATGCGCACCAGAAATTTCTGCAGCGCGCTGGCGGCCTCCTGCTCGCTGTAGGGCTTGCCGACATAGGAATGGTCCATGACGAAGGAGCGGCGCTGCTTGAGGATTTTCAGCCAGCCGTAATAGGCGCAGCCGATCGCGATGCCGTCGTCGCCCGCCGCGGGCTGGATCCAGACATTGTCGAAACCCGCCTCGCGGGCGACCCGGCCGTTGGCCACGCAATTGAGCGCAACGCCGCCGGCCATGCAGAGGTTCTTGGCGCCGGTGGTTTCACGCAGCCAGCGGGCGCGGGCCAGCAACACGTTTTCGGTGTCGTCCTGCGTACGCCAGGCCAGATCCTCCCAGTGCCGCATCGAGGAGCTTTTTTCCCAGTTGCCGCCATCGAAAACGAAGGGCTGCTTGAGATCGATGCTCCAGTGCGGCACGTGCAACTTGCCGTCGGTCATTTCCAGCAAGTGCTTGACCTGGTCGCGGCGGCCATAGGGCGCGAGGCCCATCAGTTCGCCGCATTTATTCCAGTCGCCGAAGATGTAAGTGGACGCCCGGCTGTAGAGCGCGCCGAGGCCGGGCATGTTGTAGAACTCATCGCTGAGGAAGCCGCGGTCCGGTTCCATCCACACCTTCTTCAGGCATTCGAGTTCCACGCCATTGAACTTGTAATAGCTCTCGGATTCGCGCGCGAGTGGCATCGTCGCATCGCTCGACGGATAGGATTCCATGACGTCGGACTGATAGCTGCCGACGCCGTCGACGATCATCACGACGCCTTCCTCGAACGGCGACACCGCGAACGCACTGTAGGCGTGCGCGAGATGGTGAGATATCGAGACCACCCTGTCCGACTTCGACAGATAGAGCGGATGCTTGGCGGCATCGCCGCGTTCGAATTCGGGCAAAAAGCCCGGCGCATCGAAATAGACCAGCCGCTCCTCCATTTCGGGGACGGGCATGATGTAGCAATTGCGCACGATCAGATCGACGTCGTCGAGCGTGATGCCTTCGGCTTCGAGGCAGTAGTCGATCACCTCCTTGTAGAAGCCGCTGGCGTGTTTGGCCCGCGTGATCCGTTCCTTGGCGATTGCAAACGCAATGGCGCCGTCGCGCAGCAGGCAGGCGCTGACATCGTGGTCATAGGTGTTCAGGCCGAGGACATAGGTGTGTTGTTTGGGCATGGGTACTCATTGGGGCGGGTATCGTGATTTGCTCAGGAATGGGAATCGCGTCAACATCAAGTTGCTGGCATGGCCTAGCCGTAGTTTTTCACGTCCCGAATTCTGCAGCGCACAATCCTCGGCGTTCAGAAAGATGAACGGCGCTAGCCGTGAAAACGCCGCAACCGGACTGTAACTTGACCTTATATTCGCTTCTCAATAAAGTCGCTAAAGCCCGCAAGAACCTTAGTAAAAATATTGTCTTAGCGCATCTGAACCAAACGCGATCTCAGGCGTCTAAGTGGGATAGTGCCGAAATCCAGATGTTTTGGAAGTGACTGGGAGATCCTCGAATGACTAAACGCTATAATATCCTGACGCGCAGCCTCGCGGCGATGGCCTTGTTGTTCGCCTATGTCGTCGGCACGTCTGCGATTCTGGTGGGCGCGACCACGAGTTCGGCCCAGGCCTGGGTGGCCCGCGGCGGCGGCGGCAGAGGCCGTGGTGTTTACTACGGCGGCGGCAGAGGCCGTGGATACGGTTATGGCCGCGGTTACGGCTACGGTGGCCCCATCATTGTTGCTCCCAGGCCCCGCTGCTGGTGGAATGCCTACGGCGTTCGCGTCTGCAGGTGGTAATCCAGTTCGATCAGCGCCACGCGCGATCGATGACAAGGTTTAGGGTGTGCCGGACAACCGGCGCACCCTTTTTCTTTAGCTCGCTGCTTTGTTGAACTCGCCTTGGCATGACTTAACTGGCCAGCCGCGGCAGCAGCTTGAGCGCATTGCCGCGCTCGATCGATGCCATCTGTTCGTCGGTGAACACGCCCGACTCGCGCAATCCCTTCACATGATCGATGCCGGTCCGGTACGGGAAATCAGTTCCGAACAAAATCTGTGACGGCGGAATGATCGCTGCCAGCGCTGACATCGCGCTTTTGTTCGAGGTCTGCGCGGTGTCGTAATAGAACCGCTTGAGCTCGGCCAACGTGCCGTCCGGCGTGGTCCCCTTTGCCTTCGGATCCAGCAAGGGATTGCGGACGAAGCGTTCGATCAGGAACGGCATCGTTCCGCCGGCATGCGAGAAGATCCAGCGGATATCGCGAAATTTCTGCGCATTGCCGGAGAAGATGATGTCGGCGATGGTGCGCGTCGTATCGGTGCCGAATTCGATCATGACCGGCTGCTGGGTCGGAACCAGGTTGACGCAACAATTGGCCGCGGTCGGATGGGTGTAGACCAGTGCCTTGCGGCGGTTGAGTTCCTCCATGACCGGCAGGAACAAGGGATCGCCGAGCCATTTGTCGCCGTAGCTCGTCATCAAAGCGATCCCGTCGGCCTTCAATGTGTCGAGCGCATATTCGATCTCGCGCAAGCTGCCCTCGGCGTCGCGCAGCGGCAGCATCGCGAAATTGCCGAACCGGCCGGGATGGTCCGCGACCAGCTTGGCGGCGTATTCGTTCGACTCGCGGCAGAGCCGCCGCGCCACGTCGGGCTTGATCGGATTGATCCCTGGGGTGGTGACGGACAGCATCGCGGTGGCGATGCCGGCCTTGTCCATGTCGGCGAGCGATTTTTCGATCGTCCAGTTCTTCATCAGGGGATCGCCAAACCCGATGTCGTTCGACGCCGTCACGTAAGTCGGCGGCGAGAGATGATGGTGGACGTCGATCCGAAACGGTTTTGCGTCGGCGCTTTGGGCCAGAGCGCGATCGCCCCCAATCGCCGCCGTCAGCGCCAGCGCGCCGGCACCGAGCATGAATCCGCGCCTGGATGGCGATGACGGACTGGTTTGGTCGCAGCAAAAGCATCCCCGCAACGCGGGGGCGCGCAATTCCGTCATGACGTTTTCTCCCTGATGTTATTTTTTCTTAGGTGTGGAAATCAACCGTCGATAATGGCTACCGCCCGCGTCCAGCCCGCCGAAGCGCGCTCGATCTTCACCGGGAAGCACGACACCATAAACCCGGTCGACGGCAGCTGCTCGAGATTATGCAGCTTCTCGATATGACAGTAACCGATATGGCGGCCGGCCTTGTGGCCTTCCCAGATCAGGCTGGCGTCATGGGTCTCGGCATATTTCTTCGCTGTGTAGACGAACGGCGCATCCCAGCTCCAGCCGTCGATGCCGGTCAGCCGCACGCCACGTTCCAAGAGGTACATCGTCGCCTCGTAGCCCATGCCGCAGCCGGAGGTGACGTAATCCTGGCGGCCGTATTTGACGCCGGCGCTGGTGTTGACCACCACGATCTCCAAAGGCTGCAGCGTGTGACCGATGCGCTTGAGTTCGGCTTCGACGTCCTTGGCGGTAGCCACATAGCCGTCGGCAAAATGCCGGAAGTCAAGCTTGACGCCGGGCTGCAGGCACCATTCCAGCGGCACTTCGTCGATGGTCCAGGAACGCTCGCCACGATTCATGGTGGGATGGAAGTGCCAGGGCGCATCCAGATGCGTGCCGTTGTGGGTGGAGAGCTGCACCTGCTCGACCGCCCAGCCCTGCCCGTCCGGAAGGTCTTCCGCCTTCAACCCGTCGAAGAACTGCAGCATGCGCGGCAGGCCCTGCTGGTGATCGATGTACTGGATGGTCGGATGCCCGCCCGGCGGATCGGCCGGCACGTCGTTTTGCAGGGGAACGGAGATGTCGATCAATTTGCGCGCCATGGCGGTTTCCTCGTTTGATGTCGTCTGATTATTGTTCTGCCGGCCTGCCCTTGCGGGCCGATGTTGTGGTCTGTTCAAACCCCGTTGCTTCGCGCTCCCACGATCCAAAACTCAGTAGAAATCAGGAGGTAAGGATTGCCCCGTGACTCGGAAAACTCCGACCCTGCCATGGTGAATAAAGCGTTTCATTCTCACCAACATCTTGATTTGGAACCAGAATAAAATTGGCACGCCGGATGCAGTTCCCTTGTCGTGACCATGCGGTCACGATTTGCAACCTGTCACTTGGGACCCCTGCCATGTTCATCAGCCTCCTAGAAGAGGTGGCTTCCTTTGCCGCTATCTTTCTGTTCGTCACGGCGCTCGCTTTCTGGTCGAACATTCTTTCGACGATCTAGCGTGACCGCGGCGTTCCGGGTCGTTCGGGTGGCTGAAAGCAACCCGAACGCCCGCGAAGAGATCGCCTAGGCTTGTTGACGCTCAACCCGGTTCTTCAAGATCCCGATCTTCTCGACTTCCAGTTCGATGGCGTCACCATGTTCGAGATACCAGCCGAGCTCCAGCCCGCAGCCATTGCCGACCGTGCCTGAGCCGATGAACTCGCCGGGCATAAGGGTCTCGTCCTTGGTGACATGGGCGATGATCTCCTCGAACGAGAACAGCATGCCCTCGGTGATCCCGGTCGAGCGCGACTTGCCGTTGACGCGCGCTTCCATCTTCAATTTGTAGGGATCGCCGATCTCGTCCGGCGTCACGATCCACGGCCCCATGACATTGCCGCCGTCGAAGCTTTTGCCTTTGGCGGGGCCGAGCCGGCCTTCCATCTCGATGCGCTGGGCATCGCGCGCCGAAAAATCGTTGAAGATGGTGTAGCCGAAGATGTGGTCCCTGGCCTTGGCCGCGGAAATATTGGCGCCCTTGTTCTTGGTGATGATGCCGAATTCGAGTTCGTAATCCATCACCTGGCTGTAGCGCGGCCATTTCACCGTGGTGTTGGGGCCGCGAACGCTGAAGCGGTTGGTGATGTAGTAGATCGGCTGCTTGCGATAGACCTCCGGCAACTCGCCGAGCGGCTCGGCATCGATCCGCGCCAGTTCCGCCATGTCGTTCCTGGCGCGTGCCGCGAGCTTCAACTGTCCGCGCGGGGCCTGCAGGATGTGCAGCGGGAACGACATGCCGTCGCGCATCTGCCGTGGCTCCGGGATTGGCGCCAGAATGTCGGCGCCGGCAACGGGAACCGACAGGCTCCCGTCCTTGCCGTACTTGTCGAACACCTTGGCGGCCTGGTCGAGCGCGGCTTCGCCGGCGTCGATCAGGGCCAGCATCGAAGCGAAGGCCGGATTGGCGCTGCCGTCGCGGCCAGCGGCCGCCGCGAGATCGAACAGGCTGCTATCGCCGGAATGCACGATGGCGACCTTGTCGTGACCGCCGGATTTGAATGTTGCGAGTTTCACCTGGTGACCTCTTGTTTTCAGATGAAATATATGATCAAAAAAAATATCGATAAACAAGCCTGAAAAATGCAAGTCTTGAAAATGTTAGATGGGGAGATCGTCGTGAAAAAGGTTCTTGCCGCCGTTGCCATCAGCGTGGCGTTGTCCGGCACCGCGCTGGCGCAAGCCAAGATCCAGGTCGGCTGCACCGCGACGTCGGATTGTGCCTCCGCCATGGTCGCGGTCGACGAGGGCATCTTCAAAAAGCACGGGCTTGAAGTCGAGATGACGCCGATCGGCATCAACTCGAACATCCCGGCCGCGATACTGTCGAATTCGATCCAGATCGGCGGCCCGACCTCGACCGTGTTCCTGCAGGCGGTCGACGGCGGCCTCGATCTCGTCGCCATCGCGGGTGCTACCGTGATGAACCCCATATCAAACGGCAACATCACGGCTTTTGTTCGCAACGGCATTACCATCAAGGAGCCAAAGGATTTCGCCGGCAAGAAGGTCGGCGCGCCCGGCCTCAACGCTTTCCTGCATGTGCTGTTCGTGAAATGGCTGGTCGAGAAAGGCGTCGATCCCAAAAGCGTCAATTTCGTCGAGGTCACCTTCCCGACCATGTCCGACATCATCAAGTCGGGCGGCGTCGATGCGGTGCTGACGGCAGAACCGTTCGTGACCCGCATGACCAATGCGGGCCTGGGCTCGGTCGGCGCGCGCTACGCGGTCGAACTGGCGCGTACCGATCCGATCATCTTCTATGCGGCGTCGCGCGAATGGGCCGACAAGAATGCCGTTGCGATCAAGAAATTCCGCGATGCGATCACGGAATCCGCCGAGATCGTCAACAACGATCGCGAAAAAGCCTCCACGTCGATTTCCAAATTCACCAAGCAACCGATCGATCTGGTCAAGATGACGCCGCCGAACCGCTCCGAGCCGGTGCTGAAGCCCGAGCAGCTCGGCTGGTGGATCGAGGTGATGTCGACGCAGAAAATGCTGCAGTCCAAGCTCGAACCCAATAAACTGGTCCTGAAATGAGGATCTCGCGATGCCGGCTTCCGAGCGCCCTGCGAGCCGACCGGTGATCGAAGCCGTCACCTTGAGCGAGCGTGCGGCGACCCTGGTCGAGCAGGACATTCTCGCCGGGCTTCTCGCGCCGGGATCGCGGCTCGGCATCGTCGATCTGGTGCAGCGCTACGATATCGGGGCGACGCCTTTGCGCGAGGGCCTGTCGCGGCTGATGTCGCGCGGGCTGATCGTCGGCACCGGACAGCGCGGCTTTCGCGTCGCCGATATCAGTCGCGACGACCTGCTCGACATCACCTTGATGCGCACGGCCGTCGAGATCGAGGCGATCAGGCTCGCGATCACCGACGGCGACGATGCCTGGGAGGCCGGAATCGTCAGCTCCCTGCACCAGATGCGCCGCCACATCGAGCGCACCGGCGATGAATTCCGCGAGGGCGCCGAGGATTTCGACCGGCTGCACAAGGGTTTTCACACCGCGCTGCTGGCGGCTTGCGGCTCCAAGCGCCTGCTGGCCGCGCATTCCGATCTCTACGACCAGGCCTATCGCTACCGCCGCGTCATGATGCGCTCATTCGACAGCGGCAAGAAATTCGTTCGCGCGCACCAGTTGCTCGCCGACCGCGTGATCGGGCGCGACGTTCACGGCTCCCAGGCGATGCTGGAGGCGCATCTGCGCTCGACCATGAACATCGTCTACCCCAGCGGCAACGAGAGCTGACACCATGCAAGCTCAAGCGAAAGCTCAGGGGATGGCCAACGGTCAAATGCGCCTCGATCCCGTCGCCGGCCACCCGGCGCCGCAGATCGCGTTTGCCGATGTCACGCTCGACCTCGGCGGCAAGACCATCATCGAAAGTCTCAGCCTTGGTGTTCAACCTGCTGAATTCCTTTGCATTGTCGGCGCTTCCGGCTGCGGCAAGACCACGGCGCTGCGGCTCGCCGCCGGGCTCTATCAACCGACGCGCGGCAAGGTGACGTTCGACGGCCAGGCGATGCGCGAGCCGCGCCGCGAGATCGCAATCGTGTTTCAGGATTACGGCAAGGCGCTGCTGCCGTGGCGGACCGCGGCCGGCAATGTCTCGCTGGCGCTCGAGGCCGGTGGCATGCCCGCGTCTGAACGCCCTGCCCGGATCGAGGAACTGCTGCGCACGGTCGGCCTGCCCGGCCACGCCGGCAAATACCCGGCCGAAATGTCCGGCGGCATGCAGCAGCGGCTGCAGATCGCCCGTTGCCTCGCCCAAGAACCGAAGACGCTGCTGATGGACGAGCCGTTTGGCGCGCTAGATGCGATGACGCGGCAGGGCCTGCAGGACGAGGTGCTGTCGCTGGTGGCGGCGAGCGGCGCCACCGTGATCTTCGTGACCCATGACCTCGACGAGGCGATCTATCTCGGTGACCGCGTCATCGGGCTGTTGCCGCATCCGGGCCGGATCGGAATCGAGCTATCGGTCAATCTGCCGCGTCCGCGCGACCAGTTGTCGACCCGCGAGCATCCGGAATTTTTGCGGCTGCGGCGGCAATTGTTCGACTTCATCAAAGCGACCGAGCAGTGAGCGGCAATTCCGCCAGGAATGTCGCAAAGGCCTTGGTGCTGCCGGTCGCGCTGCTCGTCGCCTTCGAGGTCTGGGCGCGCGCCACGCATTTGCAGAGCGACAGCCTGGCGCCGCCAAGCGATATCATCCGGGCGCTGGCCGAGGCCTTTGCCGATTTCTCGATTCTGATTGCCACCCGCGACACGCTGTTCTCGGCCTTTGCCGGTCTCGCCATCGGCAGCATCATCGGCCTCGCGCTCGGCATCGCCTTCGGGCTTTCCAATACGCTCAACCGCCTGATGGAGGTGACGGTCGAGGGGATCCGGCCGATCCCCTCGATCGCCTTGTTGCCGATCGCGCTGATCGCGCTCGGCTTCGGCTACCGCATGGAAATCGTCATCGTCGCCTTTGCCTGCGTCTGGCCGATCCTGATCCTGAGCCGGGCCGCGGTGCGCAGCATCGAGCCGCGCCTGATGGAAGTATCGCGCGCGCTGCGATTGCCGGCGGCGCAGCGGGTCTGGAAGATCATCATCCCGGCCGCGCTGCCGCGAATCTTCGTGGCCCTTCGACTGTCGGCCGGTATTGCGCTGATCGTCGCCGTGACGGTCGAGATCGCGATCAATCCGATCGGCCTCGGCGCCGGCATCATGCTGGCGCAACAGGCGCTGCGGGCCGACCTGATGCTGGCCTATCTGGTCTGGATCGGCGTCATCGGCTACGCGCTGAATATTCTGCTGGTGATTGCGCAGCGCCGCCTGTTTGGCCGCGCCGCGCTGAGCGGGGACAGCGCATGAGATCCACAGCGATCCTCTGGCGTCTGGCGAGTTTTGCGGTCGCAGCCGGCTTCGTTGCGATCTGGCAACTGATCGCCAATTTCAAGCTGGTCTCGCCGGTGTTCCTGCCCGGGCCGGACCGCGCCTGGGCCTCGCTGGTACGCGGGTTCTCGTCTGGCGACCTGTTGGCAAAACTCGCCGGCACACTCGAACACATGGCCTATGGCTGGCTCGCCGCCTCGATTGCCGGCATCGCGCTCGGCGCCGTGATCGGATCGTCGCAGAAGATGCGGACCTATGTGGCGCCGTCGCTGGAATTTTTGCGGCCGCTGCCGGTCTCGGCGATCATTCCGGTCGCAATTGCGATGCTTGGGTTGACACAGGCGATGGCGCTGTTCGTGATTTCCTTCGGCGCGATCTGGCCGATCATTCTGGCGACCATTCACGGCTTCGCCGCCGTCGAACCGCGGCTCTACGAAGTCGCGCGTTCGCTGCAGATGTCGAAATTGTCGGTGATCTTCAAGATCGCGCTGCCTTCGGCCAGCCCCGACATTCTCGCCGGCATGCGTCTCAGCCTGACGGTGGCGCTGATTCTTGCCGTGGTCTGCGAAATCCTGGCCGGGCTCGACGGGCTCGGCCACTGGGTGCTGCTCTCGGCACGCGCGTTTCGCTCAGCCGATCTGTTCGCCGGCGTCATCCTGCTCGGCGTGACCGGCTATGTCACATCGGTTGCGATGTCGCTGGCCGAACATCGGCTGCTGGCGTGGCAGGCCTCGCAACACTGATCAGCGCGCAACCTCGACCCGGTTGATCCAGGTCAATGCAGCGACGATCCAAAAATTGATTCTTGCGGCACATGATGACTGACATAGATGTCCGGCATCATCCGGCGATCTCGCCGTTTTCTCCTTGACTGCCCCGTTCTCGCCGGTCCCTTGGGATTGCGCGCGGCGGGGCATTTTAGGTCGCTGACGCGACCACACGCCCGTACCTGCGCGCACGCTTTACACCATCAGGGTTGGGAAGCGCTTTCCGGCAGGGTCGATGAGTCCACGTCCACTCCGAGCCGCTCCGGAACGCGTTGCAGCCAAGCCAGTCGCCGCTTGCTCACCCCTGCAAGATTGCCGCGCATGCCCGCAAGATCGCCGCGCATGAGCCCGATCGAGCGTCCGAGCGCGCCAAGGCTGAAGGTGACGAGCACCTCGTGATGCCTCATGCCCTTGCCGCCTTTGACCAACCCGAGGTCGCGGATGATGCAGTAAGTCCCGCTACTCATACGGGCAAACTTCGCATCCTTGAACTGACTGCGCACGCGCGTGAACATGCGCGCAGCATGCACCACCCCGCGATTCCGTCAATCTTGACGGACGCCGAATCGACTTCGTCGCTTTGCCGCTCGGCAATTACCGCACGGCCTGTCGAGATCGCTGCGATCTAAGCGACAAGCCTGATGTGCGCGGGCCGCCGACCGGCCTGCACACCCAGCCGCTCGATCACCGCCCGGCGGTCGTCAAGCCGCGCATCGTCGACCCGCTCACTGTCCGCAAAGCACTGCAGTATCTGGATGCGGATTTCCTCCGCCAGCGGGCCTTCGACCCGGCGCATGCGATTCCAGAGCCGAACGATTTCCCGCTGTTTCTCGACGTCCATTGGCCACCTCCAGAGAATGGCCAAAGAGAACATATAGCGAACATGAATGCAAGTCGGTTTGTCTGATCCCAAGCCAAGTCTGCTTATCTTATCCCAAGCAAAGAGTGGCGGAACCCGCCGGCGCGCGCTTCCTTACCGCAAACGAAGCCGCCGGTACTGCCTTGCCCGTAACGTTTCTGTCGCTTGAGGTAATAAACTTCCTTGCGGAAATCGAGCCAGACAACGTCGTCGTCAGGACAGTGACGCTGCGCCTGCGCTTCATAGCGAAACGGCGTCAGCGGCAGAGCGGTGGCGCTGGACGGCGCCATCACTGACACACCGAACAGAAGAAGCGCGCGCAAGGTTGCCTGTGTCGAACCGGAGTTGGCCGCAATTGATCGCATCGTCACTCACTTCAGCGTAAATCTGATCCCGCTGAGATTGGCCGCGAATTCCATTCCCGCCCGGGGTCCTTGCAGGGCGATCCTGACACCGTTTTCGTTCCTGAGCTGAACGCCTCCGGCCCCGCCCACGAAGGCGCCGCCACCGCCCACGGAACTGTAGGTGCCGACGAAGTCGCTGACCTGCCTGATACCTGTGGCCGATCCATCCAGCCGGCTGATCGATGCTCCCGCCGAAACACCGAGGCTGATGCCGGATACGCTAAATGGATAGTCGCGGCCGCGATAGGTCAGGACACCGCTGCCGGCGCCACCGCCCACGAACAGGCTTGCCTTGACGAATTTGAGCCGGACGTGGCCGGAGGCTTGCGCCATTGATGGCGTCGCCGGAATAAACAACGCGAGCAGCGCCATAGCCGCAATGCGGATGACGATCGAGCGCAGCGCTTCTATCCCGCGCTCAAGGTTTTGCCGCATCGACTTTCTTCCAGGTCTGGTCCGGATCGAACACGGCGACGCGCTTGGCGACGAAGTCGGTCCGAATTCCCAAATCCTTCTGGTAGACAGTGCCGGCATGATTGACCAGGAAGGTCATGACGCCGGAATTTCCATATTCGGCGGGCCAGGCGATCAGCGCGAAGCCGCCGATCATCTTGCCCTTCACCACATAGTTTAGCGCGCCGCCGGGCGCATCCGATCCCTGCGCTTTCAATATCCGAAAGTAATATCCGTGATACGGCGTCGGGCCGCCCTCGCCAACTTTGTAACCTTCGGCTGAGGCCTCCGCCGCCAGTGCACCAAGCGGGCTCGGGTCGGCGTCGTCGCGCCAGAACAGTCCGTCCTTCTTGCCAGACGTCGAGACGATGCGTTGCGCGTAGACGCCTGCACCCTCGCCACGATCCTTGTCGGCATATTCATTCTGTGCATCGACATAAGCCAGAGCGGTTTGGATCGCGTCGAGCTCGTTGCGGCCGATACGGCGATAGAGGATCTCGATGCGCCCTTCGTCTGCATCGAATTCCCAGCCGGTCTTGGTGTTGACCAGGGGAATCGGGAACGTGAATTCGTCCGGACCCAGAATGAGTTTGGCTTTCTTGTTGCCCTCCGCCTTGATCGAATGCCTGGCGTCGTACATGAAGGTGAAGCGTTGACGCGTGTCGGCGTCGGCAACCTCGTCACCGGAAGAGACAATATCATCGGCGGCCCTGCCGAGGACCTTCAGAACGTCACTCGGGCCGCTCTTGACCGCCGCGGCAAGCGCCGCCGCGGCGTCCTCCGGTGCGCGATAGGATTGCTGAGCCTGCGATGCCGTGCTCAACAGCACCACCGCCATGATACCCGTCAGGGCCGCGCGTTGAAGCGACTTCAGACCGATCATGGCGAGACCTCCGCAGGCAAGCGTGCGCCACCGGCGAGCCAGTCGTGGTAGGTACGGAACGTCAATCCGAGTTTCTCGTAATAGACCCGCAGGTAGCCGTCGCTGCCGCGCGTCACCGCATCCGGCATCACGCTCTCGACCTCCTGCGCCATCACCCCGACATAGGCCTTCTGGCTACCGATGTAGCTGAAGCGGTAATAGCCGAGGCCGTTGGCGAGATGCCCGAGCAGCACGATGTCGTGCTTCAGCGCGATGTCGGAACGACGCCCACCGCCGCCTCCGCCGCCCCGGCCGCCGCCACCTCCGCCGCCACCACCACGGAACCCACCGCCTCCACCGCCAGAAAAGCCGCCGCCTCCGCCGCCGCCACGGTAGCCGCCGCCACCTCCGCCGGAGAAGCTTGCACCGCCGCCTCGTCCGCCCATGCTCGCGTGCCCGCGCGCGGATGCCGCAGCCGCCGCCCGTCCGGATGACACGTTCATCGCGCCGCCGCGATTGCCTCCGCCGCCACGATTGGCAGCAGCAGTGCGATTGCCGGAGCTACCGCGGTTGGCGGCCTTCGCGCGATCACCGCCACCCTTGGCGCGATCGCCACCCTTGGCACGATCGCTACCCTTGGCACGATCGCTACCCTTGGCACGATCGCCGCCGCCCTTGGAGCGGTCCGCGGCACCCGCGCGATCGCCGCCGCCGGGCCGGTCACGCGTGCCGGCACGGTCACCACCGCGATCGCCACCACGATCTCCCGCGCCGTCACGGCCGCGGAAATTTGCCCGATCCGAGACGCCGGCCCTGTTGTTGTTGCCGAAGCGCTGCTGAACATTGGCGTTGTTGTAGCGCACGCCCCCACGATGCACCGCATTGTGCTGCCAGCCATTTCCGATGTTGGTGGTGCGGTGGTTGACATAGACGTTGCGGTTGCCCCAGTTGGCGCCGCCGCCCCAGTAATTGCCCCAGCGCCCGATCGCCCAGGCTGCGCCAAAGGCGACACCGGCCGCAACCACCCCGGCGCCGATATAAGACGGGTAGCCGAAATAATACGGCGGATACTCGGTATACGGCCAGTCGCCGTAAACCGTCGCCGGCTCGTAATACGGCACATACATCGTTCCCGGATCGGCCGGCTCGATGACGACCACCTGCCTGCTGGCCTGGGTCTGAACGCTCACCTTCTGCTGTTTGGTGGTGACGAGCTTCTTGTTGTCATAGGCCTTGGTGCGCAGCCGCTGGATTGCATCCATCACGTCCGGCTGCTGGGCGAGGAAGGCGTCGCCGAGATTCTTGGTCCAGTCGAGCTTGTCGCTCATCATGGCCAGGACATCAGCAGTGCTGGCCAGCGCCTTGACGCTGTCGTCCCAGGACTGCTTCTCGACCTGCGTCCTCAGCGCGTCGCCCTTGAGCGACTTGCGCTCCTTCAGCCAGCGATCGGCCTGCACCACTTCCAGCGGATAGGTCGATGCCGCCAGCAGGTTGGCCAACAGCTCGTCGGGATAGAGTGCGATCGGTGCAACCAGCGCCTCGAGCTGTTCGGGCTTCAGGAGCGGCTGGATCGGTTGGGCCGGGGGCGGACTGGCGGGGGCCTGTGCCACCGGCTGAGCGGGTGGCTGAGCAGGCGGGGCCTGACCTGATTGTGCCGGCTGGCTATCTGTTGTTTGCGCCATCGCGGCAACCGGCGCTGTCATCACAAGCGCCAGCAAGACTCTGCTGCAACCGAGCATCCTCGCCTCCATTCGTACCTGTGGCTCAAGCTTCCCGCGCCCGGAAAGCCGGAGGTTTGACAAAGATCAAGGAAATCGCCTGAAGGTTGACGCTCCGACAGGTTCAGATTTGGGCTTGTTCCCCTGGCTTGCCGGCTTGCTGCGACGCAAGCGCGAGCCGGCGATCGTGAATCAGGTTTTCCAGCCGGTGCGCCGCCACATTGAGCGCAACGACGTCTCGCGCCGCCCCCTCGCCAGTCGCCTCTTTTGTCCGCTGCCCCTGCAGCACGCGATCGATTTCACGCTCGATTTCGTCGAGTTCAGCCTCGCCGCCGCTTACCCGGATACGCCGGCCGAGCGCGTAGAGCGCATCCAGCGCCTCCTCCCGGCTCAGCGGCGCGCCCGTCTGCAGGAATTTCCAGGCCGCGGCGAGCACCGAGAGGAGCGCGCCGGCGATCATCGGCGCCAGGAAGATGATGTTGCCCCATTTGTCGAGAAAACTTACCTGGGTGCCGTTGTAGAACGCGGCAGCACCCGGATGCACCGGAATGTAGGCGGAAGCATCGGTATCGGCTGGCGTCACCTGACCGAAGAGCGGATACTCCGCGAGCAGATCGCGTCGCGCGTTCATCAACGATTCCGTGAAATCCGCGACCAGATCGCTGCCAAGCTTCTTCTGCGCGACCATGTAAAACGAGGCCCGCAGCGTCGTGACGTCGTCCGCCGGATTGGCCGGAGAGCCGTGCAGCGTGCCTTTCGGCACGTCAAAACTCTCATAGGCAGGCTCCCTCTCGGCGATGGCCGCGGCGGACTCGATGGGGATCAGCACCGGCCCCGACTTCGCTCCCGGTGGAAACAGGCCGCGCAACAGCGCCAAGGTATTTTTCCGCAATCGGCATCACGATAAGGACCGCACGCACGTCCTTGGTCTCAAGCGCACGGCGTACGTCGGAAAGCGCCAGGTTCTTGAAGGTGACACCGGCCCGCGTGAGATCGTATTCGTCGGTCAGGACTTTGATCGCTTGTTGATATCGCCGCCGACCACGCCAACGGTCATGCGCTTAAGGCCGGCCATGTCCGTGACCGCGGATCCGGGCGGCGTCACCAGCAGCACCACGGTATGCGCCATAATGGCAACCGCCTGTGCCTGCGAGAGATCGCCGACATCGCCCCTGACCACGGCGAGATCAACCTTGCCGGAGGAAAACGCATTGGCTGCGTCGAGGGCGCTGCCTGCCTCCACCATATTCAGCCGAACGGTCGCCTTCTGTTGCGCGAGCTTGCTTGCCAGCGCCGAGACCATCCGGCTCGCCTCGCCGTCGAGCGAGCCCACGGCAATGGTCAGCGTGGTCGGCCGGGCATACCAGCGCCAGCCAAACAGGCTCGCGCCCGCGATCAGGACCACGATTCCGGCGATCAGGGTGATCCGCAGCCAGATCGGCAGTTTGTTTGGGTCCATGCTCGCGTGTCTCGCGCCGAATTTCCGCCGCCTGTGGCCGGGGCAGCGGAGCCGCAGCCTGCCGGCGGAGATTGGCTGACATCAATCCGGCCGGCGAACAGCGGTCCGTTGATTCAGATCAAGGCCGGCCGTCTTGCGCCAGCAAACCCTGTTTATGGATGCATCCGGCCACCCGTCAGATGCAGGCAAACGCCCGAGGGAAAACATGCGCAAATTGCTGGTCGCTACCGCCGTTGTGTCGTCATTGGCTGCGCCAGCCGCCGCCGAGGAAAAGATGGTGGTCGACATGAGCAAGATGACCTGCGGCGAACTCACAAAACTCGGCTTCCAGGATTTTGCAGGCATCACGATGTGGCTGAGCGGCTATTACAATGCGAGTATCCGCAGCACCGTCATCGACCTCTACGAATACGCGCAGGCGGCCAAGACGGTGAAGGATTACTGCGCCACCAATCCGCGGGCGACCGTCATGTCCGCCGCCGAGCGGGCACTCGGCATCAAGATGCCGCGCCCGCGATAGGACGACGGCCGAAGCCGCTCGCCCGCGAATCGCGATCAACAGCGGGTGACGACCCGTCCGTAGGCGTCGACGACCTGGACACAGCCCGGAGCACCATAGGCGCCATAGGCGCCGACAGCGGCAGCACCAGCGCCGACCGCAACGGCACGCCGTGTGGTCCGTCGCGCCACGCCGGCGTAGCTCATCGGCGTCAGCGGTCGCCCGACCCTTGCCTCGGCTTCGGAGAACATGCCGCTCGTGACGGCCGCTTCACCATTCCAGGAAAGCCCTGCGGCGAACGCCGTAAGCGCAGCCGCGACCATGATGAGTTTTCGTGTTGCGATCATTTCTTTGCTCCTGTGGGTGTGCCGGGGACGGGTGTGCCGGGGGGAACTTCGTCGAATTCCGCCATGGCACCGGAATCAAGGTCGACCTTGGTCACGCCGGCGGGTGGCTTGAACACGAACGTGTCGGCGTCGGCGACGGCGTCGGTCTTCCAGTCCTTGATCCTGAGCGTATATTGCGGCGCTCCGGTCACCGTCTTGCTGGTGATGACGTATTTTCGGGGGACAGGCTTCGCGCCGCTCTCGATCCAGATCTGCCAGTCGGTGTCGGTGCCGCGGAACGCAAGGTGCTCGCATTCGACGCCGTCAACCACGCCCTGCCCGATATGGTGGCCGACGATGACATTGGACATCAACTCGTCATAGGAATGGGTCAGCAGCAGATCCGTGCCCGGCATCGCAGCACCCGATTTGGCCTGGAGCAGGTCGATCAGTTGATCGACGGTACCGGCGAGATCGGCCTGCACATAGGCCTTGGCATTGTTGCCATAGATCGAAATCGTCTTGCCGTCATAAATCATCTGGACGTCGGCATAGCCGCCGGTGCGGCTGACGCGCAGCTTGTCCGGCCGCGCCAGCTGCAGTTTTCCGGAACTCGTGAACTGGATTTTCTCCAACTCGGGTGTCACGACCTCGATATCGCTGTCGAAAGTCGCGGAGATCGACTTCTGCGCGGCGGTGTAATCGGTCATCGCCTTGAGTAATTGCGCGGCATCATCCGCCCGCGCGGGCTGGGCGGCGAATGCGATGACGGCCGCGACCAAAGCCGTACTTGCAAGAGCCTGACTCATTGAGCCCACTCGTCGTCTGATATTCATGGCGTTCCTCCATTGATCGACGCCATTCACTCCGATGGACCGCGGTGGCCATTGATCTAGGTCAAGCTCCACCGAGCCGGTGTTCCCCCTGGATCTGATAACGATAATATTTCATATCCATTCCCTCTATCCCCGGGAACTCCCGGGAAATAGTGTTGTCATCGATCAGGCGGATCTCTCGCTTAAGGCGCGGGACAACGCGCGTATTTGATCTCCATGCCTTGCATACCCGGGAACATGCGGATGACGCTGTTGGCATCGGCCTCTCTCAGGCTGAACTGCACGTTCTGCAGCATGATGTCGCTAGCGCATGCCGCGACCAGATTAATTGTCTTGCCGTCATCTTTCCGCGCCTTGATGCGGCAGCGCGCGAATTTTCCGGTGATCTGGTCGCCCTCGATGATGAAGCCTCCGCCATAGACGTCGGACATATCGGTAAACGTTGCCTGGGAACCCTTGCGCACAAAGACCCTTGCGCAATTGTCAGCGTCGCTCGCCCACGCACCGTCGAGATCGAAGGCGGCGGCGGACCCGGGTATGGCAAGGGAAGCACCGATCAGCAGTGCCAAAAATGCAGCGATCTTGTAGGCGTATTTCATCGGATCTCCTATCAGTGACCGCTCAATACCAGTGTCTTGATCGGCAACAGCAACGCCTGGATCCGCAACAGCAGCGCATGCACGAGTCCGGTCGCATCGACGGCGTGCAGGGCAAAACCCTTCAGCGCGCCGGTTTTCGGATCGTCAATGACGTCCTGGTTGCTGGTGTAGGCATTGACGATGCAGGTGCTGCCCGGCGTAACCCCGTCGAGGCCATCCTTGTAGAGCGGCTCCAGGAAGACGAGAATCGAACCCGGCGCTTGCAGGTTCTTCGGATCGATCAACACTTCGCTGGTCCGGAACTGACCGGCGGCGATGAAATCCTGCACGCTTGTGATAACCAGCGGAATGATCACCCAGGGTTTAGAGATGCAGGTGGCTTCGGCGACCATGCCGGGCTTCATCACCTGGGCCTCGATCTGCCCGAATCCGGCCTGCAACTTGTTCCGACCCGCGTCGTCGGGTATCAGAACTCCCGCTGGCCGCAGCAGCTGGTTGACGACGTCGCCGGGGCGAACGAGGAATTGCTCGACGCGGCCATCGACGCCGGCACGGACATAGGTCCTGTCGACCTCCACTTGCGCCTCCGCCAGCGTGGCCTCGGCGCTCGCCTTCTCGGCCGGCAGCAGCGTGGAGACCCGCAACGCCGCCGATTCCTTCACGGCGTTCGCCGCGTCGACGCCGGCCTGCCGTTGATCGACCATCACCTGCAGCTTCTCGATGTCACGCTGCGGCACAATGCCGGGATTGCGGCGTTGCAAGTCGCTCTTCACATCCAGTTCATCCCTGGCCTGCTGCAGGGACGCTTTCGCTTCCCCGATCTGGGCGTCCGTCTTGACGACGTCGGCCCGTGCCGAGATCAGCGACGCGTCCACCTCGGCGCTTTTTCGCCTGGCGGTCTCAAGGACAGCGTTCTGCTTCGAACTGTCCAGCCGGAACAGAACGTCACCCTGCTTCACCGCTGCGCTAAAGCCGACATTGACCTCGGCGACGCGGCCGGCGACGCCCACGGGCATGATCGGCACGGTCCGGAAGTAGATCGCCGCGGATGTGGTAGAGGGATGGAAGTAGAAGATCATCGTGATCAGCGAGACCGTAAGCATCAGGCAGCCGGTGATGCCCCATCTCAGTTCGTACCAGACGGAGAACAGCGTGATCTCCTTGCCGAACCGCCTGCCCTGCCGATATCGGCGGTAGAGGTAATCCGGCAGGATCGTCACCAGCGAGCAAAGCATGAGCTCAAACATGGTGGTGCGCTCCTTCCTGCCCAGCCGTCTCGGTGCTGGGGTCGTCTGGTACAGCCTTGGACACGGCAGCGCGCGCCCCGGGCGTGGCATCGGCAATGCGCTCGAGGGAATCGGCAACACTGCGCATCGGCGTACCGAAATCCGGCAGATCGACCAAGGCCAGCAGCAGCCCCGCGACCCAGAAAATATGTTCGTGGGTAAAGAGCGAGATCAGACCGAGCACGGCGACAATCTCGAACTGCAGCTTCTGGGACTTGTGCGCCATGCGCTCGGGCAGGCTGTGCAGTTTCCAGTACAGGGTACCCACCCATAAAACAGTGGCGATAAGGAAAATTCCCATTACCACCATCAGCGGGTCCGACCCATCCGCGCCGGGAATGAAAAACGGCAGGTGATGGGGGGCCGCCGCGTGCATCTGTTCCGCCAAATTTCGTACTCCCGATCGGATGCCAACGGGCCCCGCAGTGCCCGAACCGTAGGGAGCGACCTTTCCACCGGGCTTGATTTGAATCAAGGAGCACGCTGCGGCGCCGGCCCTAGCTTGGCGGTCAGGCCGCACGGCGAACGGGTCATTCAGGAAGATTTGCCATGCCCCGGAACATCGACGAACTCATTCCGACCGCCAAAGAGATACAAAAAGAAGCGGCCTTGAAGGAGTCCGGGAAGGCCGAAGAGAACGCCAGGCGCTTTGCCGTGGCGGAAGCCGAAAAGCGCGCGATGATCGACGAACTGAGCAAACCTTCGGGCTTGTCCGAGGAAGAAAAGGTCCAGCTCGCCTCGACCGTGATCCAGCGTGCCGTACGCAACGGGCTTTCCGAGGTGCAACTCTACCGGTTCCCGAACTCGCTCTGCACTGACCATGGCCGCGCCATCAACCGGCTGGAAAGGGGCTGGGAAAAGACGCTCACGGGAATTCCGAAGGAAATCTACCAGCTCTGGAGCGACTATCTACAACCGCGCGGCTACAGCATTCGCTACCACATCGTCGACGTGCCCGGCGGCGTGCCCGGCGACATCAGCATCACCATCAACTGGGACGGCTAGCCGTTTCCGACAACCATAAAACGGGGGACCATAGGCATGGCAAAGGTTGAATCCGCGAAGATGAAGCGGAAGGACTATGAGAAGGAGCTGCGTGAACTCCAGGTGCAGCTCTGCCATCTGCAGGAATGGGTCAAGGCCCAGAAGCTGAAGGTGATCATCATCTTCGAAGGCCGCGACGCCGCCGGCAAGGGCGGCACCATCAAGGCCCTCACCGAAAAGGTCAGTCCGCGGGTGTTCCGTGTCTGCGCGCTGCCCGCGCCGTCCGATCGCCAAAAATCCCAGCTGTTCCTGCAGCGCTATATCGAGCAATTTCCGGCCGGCGGCGAAATCGTGATCTTCGACCGCAGCTGGTACAATCGCGCCGGTGTCGAATATGTCATGGGCTTCTGCAGCGCCGCGGAACACAAGCGTTTCCTTGAGCTGTGCCCGCAGGTCGAACAATTCGCTGTCGATGCCGGGATCATCCTCATCAAACTGTGGCTCGAGGTCGGAATGGAGGAGCAGGAACTCCGCTTCGCGGCGCGCATCGAGGACCCCTTGCGACAGTGGAAGCTGAGCCCGATGGACACCGAGTCGTTCGGGCGCTGGTACGACTATTCGCGGGCGCGCGACATGATGTTCAAGGCTACCGACACCAAGCATGCGCCGTGGCGGCTGATCCGCTCGGACGACAAGCGGCGGGCACGCCTCAACATCATTTCACACATTCTCAAAGCGATTCCGTACAAGAAGATCGCGCGCGACAAGGTCAAGCTGCCAAAGCGCACCCACAAGGGCCGCTACAACGACCAGATCAGCCTGCGCCAGGTGAAGTTCGTCCAGGAGCGGTACTAGAGTAGTTTCGAGCGAAGCGGACGCCGGTTCGCGTCAAGAAAACGCGGCAAACAAAAGAGTCGAGCCGGCGGCCGGACTGGCTTTACGAGCGGGGAACTGCGCCAGGCAGCTCCCCGCCGTCGATGATCACTGCATTGTAATGGTAACGCCGCCAACCGCCGCCGAGGCTTCAAGTCCGATCTTTGGTCCGGCGAGTTGCAGGATCACGCCGTTGGCATTCTGCAACTGGACGCCGCCGGCCCCAGCTGCAAGCGCGCCGCCCGCCCCGCCCGCGGCGTAACTGCCGGCCAGATCGCCGGGACTGCGCAGGTTTATTGCCTTTCCAACAAACTTGGTGGTCGAGGCGCCAATGGTGAAGCCCACGCTCATGCCCGACACCGAGAAGCGATAATGGTGGCCGCGGAAGGTGAGCACGCCCTGCCCGCCGCCGACGCCGACGATAAAACCACCCTTGGTGAAGACGACGGCAACCTGACCGGTTTCAGCCCGTGATGGCGTGCTGAAGCCGACGAGCAGAGCTGCGAGAGCGACCAATGTAGCGAATTTCTTCATCATTTCGTTTCCTCTGGGTCGCCGGTCAGTTTCACATTCACTGGCTGGGGCTGGTTTCGATGCATCGTGCATGTCAAGGTAGCTGCGGGAGCGCTTTTCCGATGCTGGTGCTGGTGCCAGCCGCTTATCTTGATTTAAGTCAACGCGAGCTGATCCCGTGAAAAGCGTCTCACGTTCAACGCTTCGCAGTGCAGCACGGTAAATCGTCCCTCGAATCCGCGAGCAGACTGTCCATTCGACGGGTCCAGTTGGCGCTGTCGGTCTTTTCCGCGAGACCGTCTGCCTGCAAGATATCGCGGACCTGGCCGCGGGCGCCGACGATCTGCAGGGCAATGCCACGCGAGGCGAGTTCGCCATGGAGATCATGCAGCATCTTGGCGCCTGCCAGATCGATGAATGGCGACGACGAGAGCCCGCAGACCACCCGTTTGATATCCGGTGTCGCGTCGACCCTTGCCAGCACGGTGTCGAAGACAGTTTCGGCATTGATATAGAGCAGCGATGCCTCCGGGCGGAATGCGACGATCCCCGCAAGCGGCTCGACGTCCGGGTGCCGCGTGCTGTCCGCGTAGCGGCCGGTCCCGGGCAGGCGGCCAAGGAAGGCCACGTTCGGCTGCGAGGCCCGCGCCAGCAACAGGCAAACGGACGCAATCGTCGCCAGCAGAATTCCCTGCAGGATCCCGAACATCAGGACGGCAACCAGTGCGATGGCGGCGGCAAAAAAATCGAGCCGGCTGATCCTCCACATGCGCATCAGCGCCCGGATATCGACCAGTTTGTAGACCGCGGTGAAGACGATCGCGGCCAGCACCGCCTTTGGAAGATTGGTCAGCAGACCTGCGAGAAACAGCAGGCAGACGGCCAGCATGGCCGAACAAATCACCAGTGCCAGCGGCGTCCGCGCGCCGGCCTGATCGTTGACCGCAGATTGCGACAATCCGCCCGCGACCGGATAGCCATGGCCGAGCGATGCCGCGAGATTGGCGGCGCCCAGGCCCAAAAGCTCCTGCCGCACGTCGAGCGCATAGCCGTGCTTGGCCGCAAAGCTTCGCGCCGCGGAAACACCTTCGATATAGGCGAGCAGCAAAATGCCGGCGGCGAGCGGAAACAGCTCGTCGAATTCCAGCAGCCCAAACGTCGGTATGGCAAAACTCGGCAAGCCCTTCGGAATCTCGCCGGTAACGGGAATGCCGAGTGCCGGCAGGCCGAGCACCGTGGCGACAACGATCGAAAGGGCGACGACGGTCAACCCCACCGGCCTGCCCGGCAGCAAGCGCTCCCCCACCAGCAGCAGCAAGATCGCCACAAGCCCGATCGCCAGCACGATCCAGTGGATGCCGCCGAGTTGGCCGGACAGATTGAGCACGCGCTCGAAGAAATTGTGCCCGCCGCCGGCGACGCCGAACAGGCTCGGCAGTTGCGTCATGATGATGGTGAGCCCGGCGCCCGCCTTGAAGCCGACCAGAATACTGTCGCTGATCAGGCGCACCAGCATGCTGAGCCGGAAAATCCAGGCAATCAGGCAAAGGATAGCGACCGCAAGCGCCGCCACGCTTGCAATCTGCGCATAACGGACCGCGTCCCCAGCCGCGAACGGCCCGACCGCTGCTGCGATCATCAGCGAGATCGCCGAGGTCGGGCCGACCGCAAGCTGCCGCGACGAGCCGAACAGCGCATAGCCGATGCCGCCCAGCATATAGCCGTAGATTCCGATCTGTGGCGGCAGACCTGCAAGCGCGGCATAGGCCAGCGATACCGGGATCGCGTAGGCGGCGAGCGTGACGCCGGCGACGATGTCGCGGCGAAGCCAGTCAGCGCGGTATTCGGCAAGCCACTGCGCCGGTGGAAAGAATTTCATTCCGTTCGATTTCATGGCGGCCTCTTCTTCAGCCTTCCTCTGCCACATCAGCCGGACGCGTTGGCCAGCAAAGGAGCCGAACGAGAAGCAAGGATTCATCGGGCCAACAGACGCCGCACCCGGCCCAGCCCGGATTGATCTGAATCAATCGTTTTCCGGAATTTCGACCTCAAAGCGTTGCGTCAGCTCGAAACCCGGAAGCAGGACATGCGCCTGTTACGACTTCTGATCATGGTCGCGACCGTCATGGCGGCTTCGCTCGCCGTTGCGGCCGACGGCGAGCAACCGCAGCTCCAGGAGGAGGTGTGGGCACTTCCCCTTCCCGTGCCGACCATCGCCTATGTGGTGCGCCCGGTCGGCGATGGCCCCTTCCCGCTCGCGATCATGAATCATGGCGTCTCGCTCGATCCCGTGCAGCGAAGTTTCTTCCCGCTGGTCGAGTTCCGCGACGCCGCGATGTGGTTCGCCCGCCGCGGCTACATGGTCGTCGTGCCCACCGGTTCCGGCTATGGCGCGGCCGCCATCGAAGCGAAAGAAGCCGGATTGTTCGGTGGCGTGTTCTTTTCCAGGGTCGGAAAATGTCATCAGCCCAATTTCCACGATGCGGGGCTGGCGGTAGCCAAGCACAATCTCTGGATCATCGAATATATGGGCAAGCTGAAACGTATCGTGCCCAGCAACGTCATCGTCGTCGGCCAGTCCGCCGGGGGCTGGGCAGCGATCGCGCTGTCGAGCATCAATCCTCCGCCGGTGAAAGCGATTATCGTCTTTGCCGGTGGACGCGGCGGCCGCGCCGACGGCAAGCCCAACAACAATTGCGCGCCCGACAAGCTCGTGGAGGCCACCGACGAATTCGGCCGCACCTCCCGCGTGCCGATGCTGTGGCTGTATATCGAGAACGACAGCTATTTCGGGCCTGAACTCTCGAAGCGAATGCATGCAGCCTTCACCGCCGCCGGAGGCGACGCCGAGTATCATCTGCTTCCGCCGCATGGCAGCGAAGGGCATTTCCTTATCGATGCGGCGGATGCCGTACCGATCTGGTCGCCGCTGGCCGCCGCATTCCTCGACAAGCACAAGTGAGGCGCGATGCGATACTCATCATGGCTTCGCTCTCTTTCGCGATTGCCTTGTGCGCGGTTGGTCCAGCGTTCGCCCAGACGCCTTCCCCCGGGGCAGCGATGACAGCAACTGACGAATTCGCCGCCCGCGGCCAGCGCGAGGCCCGCAACATCAAATTTGGCGACTGGGAAAAATTCTGCTTCAAGCCCGGCGGCGCGAAAATGACCTGCCGGACCACGATCAGCGGAACCTTCGAGACGGGCCAGATCGCGATCCGCGTCCATGTAACCGAACGTGACGGCGACAGCCGCGCGCGGCTGCAATTGTTCCTGCCTGTCGGGCTTTATGTGCCGCCGGGAGTAAAGCTCACCGTCGACAAGGGGGCGGCACACCGGATTCCTTTCACCTGGTGCCTGACCAATACTTGCATTGCAGGCGACCTCGCCAGGCCTGCGCTCCTTCGCGAACTGGAGGCCGGCAAACGCCTCGCTGTGGAAGTCGTCGACACCAATCTGCTCGCGGTGACGACTTCACTGCCGCTGGATCGGTTCGCAGCCGTGCGCAAGGGAGTTCCGGTGCTGGTCCTTGAGCAGAAGATCGACGAATAGCCAGAGCGCTTTCGAGCGAAGTAGACCACCGGTTCGCGTAAAGAACGCGCGTCAAAACAAAAGAGCAGAGCCCGGTTCTGATTCAATCAGAACCGATAAGGCGCTAGACGTGCGCGGCTGCCGCCCGTTCGATCGGCTCGATCAGCGACTGCGCGGTAAACGGTTTCGTCAAATAAGCGAGGCAGCCGGATGCCATCGCGGCCATGCGCGTGGCATCGCTGTCATTGCCGGTGATGTAGATGACCGGCAGTTTCACGCCTCTCTCTGCCAGTTGGTGGCGTAGTTCGATGCCCGATCCGTCGCTGAGGTTGATATCGAGGACGATGCAGAAGCCTTGACCGAACTCGCTGTGGTTCTTCAGGGCTCTCGCCGTTTCGAACGGCACGGTGTCGAAACCGTGCTGCCTGAGCAGTCGGCACAGCCCTTTCAGCATGGAGGGATCGTCGTCGGCGACAAAAATGGCCTTGCGGTGCGACAAAATCTCGGTCCTCAAGTCATTCCAAAGGAAACGCCATCCGCACGTCGCGGAGATGATCGGCCGACCTATGGAATGGAAACGAGTTTTTGTGGAAACCCTATAACCCCGCCTACCAGCCACCAAGTCAGCCCAACTTGATCTGTTCAGCTACATTAGTCCCCGTCACGGAATATTCATATTGTCCCTTGGGACAGGCCGGATTGCGCAGAATATTCCGGAGAGCATACGCCCGGAGTTCCTTCCGTCAATTCAGCAAGCCAAGCCGCTCCGCCAGCGTCACCAGTTCCGCCAGAGACTGGACCTTGATCTTCTCCATGACCTGGTGACGGTGTGCCTTGATGGTGCGCTCGGTCGTCCCGAGTTCATGGGCGATTTGCTTGTTGAGCCTGCCTCGCACGACGAGATCAAACACCTGCCGTTCTCGCGCGGTGAGCTCTGCCACCTGTGCCCGCATATTCCCCAGCTTTTTCTGTTCACCACGCACGGCATCGTGCCGCGCCATCGCACGTTCGATCGCCCCGAGCAATCGCTCCGATTCCACCGGCTTGGTAAGAACATCCTCCGCGCCCGCCTTGATGGCGCGCACCGTAATCTGGGTTTCGGCGTGCCCGGTCAGGAACACGATCGGCAGCGTCGAGCCGATCTCCTTGAGACGTTCCTGCAGCTCGGGGCCGCTCAGGCCAGGTATCTGAACATCGAGCAGGATGCAGCCAGGTTCGCTTTCGTCCGGCAGGCGATCGAGCAGTTGCTGTGCCGATGGATAGGTCGCGACGTGATAGCCGGCGAGTTTCAGCCGCCGCTCCATCGCAGTGCGGTAGGACGCATCATCGTCAACGAAATGAATACGACCCGGCAATATCAGTCTCCCTACGCAGCAAGCGGCAAGCTAAAATGAAACGCCGCGCCGCCACTACTCTGGTTCTCGGCCCAGATCTGTCCCTTATGGGCCAGAATGATGGTACGCGCGATGGAAAGTCCAACCCCCATCCCTTGATCCTTCGTCGTAAAGAAGGGGTCGAACACCTGGCTGAGCTTGTCCGCCGGGATGCCGGGGCCGGAATCGGAAATCGAGATCACGACTGACGATCCGCCATTCAGTTCGGTACGGCCGATCACCGCGCGGCCGTACGGAATCGCGACCAGCGCATCCATGCTGTTGACCACGAGATTGAGGATGACCTGCTGTAACTGGACCGCATCGCCCTTGATGCGCAGCGCGCCCGGCGCGGTCTGCAGATACAGCGCGACATTGCGCGCGGAAGCCTGCACGGAGAGGAACTTGAACGTTTCGCTCATGACGTCGTTGAGGTCCAGTTCCCGGGACTCGAACGGCGTCCGTTTCAGGAAGCCACGCAGGCGGCGGATGACCTCGCCCGCGCGCAGGTCATCGCGCTTGATGTCCGCAAGGATTTCCCTGACTTCCGCCAGATCGGGGTTATCCGATTTCAGGATCAGTTCAGCGGATTCGGCGTTCGTCAGGATCGATCCCAACGGCTGGTTGAGTTCATGCGCGATCGACGAGGACAAATCGCTTGATGTCGCCTGCCGATTGACATGCGCGAGTTCACTCATGCGATTTTGCGACTCGCTTTCGGCATCGCGCCGCATGTGCCGCTCATGCAGGAGGAACAAGATCAAACCGGCTTGCACCAGAAGCGCACTAATAATCGCCAGGCTCTGCCAGCGATATCTCTCCATGAGTGTCGGCTCGCGAAAACGAATCTCGCTGCCTTTGGGCAGGCTGGACTCGCTGACGTCCCAGCGCTGCATCTGCGGCCAGTTGAAGACCGGCTTCACGCCGCCGCTGACGGGCGGAATGGCATCGGCGCGCTCGCCGTCTAGAATGCGCAATGCGATCTTCGCGGCGTCGGCACCGATCACGGACGGCGTGAGGACGTGCCCGCCGATGCCTCCGGGAGCAAGGAACGTTTCGGCCGCCACCACAATCGGCCGGTTCGCCTTCTCCGCGATCATCCCGAGGGCGACGAACGGCGGATAGAAGGCGCCCTCCCCGTCTGAGAACACGGAGGAATAGATGATGGCGCTTCGCGGCGGCAGTTCGGCAACCTGCTTTCGGATGTCGGACATTTTCTCTCCGACCAACTCGATCACGTGCAGACCGACCGCGGCGGTCGCCTCTTCTTCCTTCCAGTTGCGGAATACGACCAGCCGGTCCCAGGCGTCCCCAACAAGTACGACGGTATCGAGACCAGGCACCACAGACTTCGCTACGGTGATCGAGTCCGCGAGGGGCAACTGAACGATCACGCCGGTGACATCGCGAGGCGGCTTCAGCCGCACGAAATCCATCTCATCCAGCATGGCAAAGACGATCGGAATTCCGGGCCACAACTCGTCGCGCCATTTCAGCAAAAGTCCGGTCGTGCCGGCGCCGACCGCCACGATCGCGCCGATCGGTTTTCCCTCGTACTTTTCCTTCAAATATCGCTTCAGGGTCTCCTCATAGGCCCCCCCTGGAAGCGGTTCAGATCGAGGCTCTCGTTATACACCGTAACGTGCTTATCGGTGTGCGTGCCGACGACCTCGCGCAGCCCGGAGAAGATCTGATGATAGAACGGTCCGCCATCGGACTGGTCGAGCACCAGAATGGAATGCGGGCGCATTTCCTGCGCCGCGCAGGCCGGCGCAAGCAAGGCGACCAGTCCAATCATCAACGCCTTGAGTGGAATGGTCCTGATCATGGCATCCAGAGAGCCCTAAGCTCAACCCAAGCTAGCATCCGGCGCGGACAACGAAAACCTTCCCGGGGCTTCCGCCGGCGGCACACGTAATTATACGGGCATTCCGCCCCCTGTCCTTTGGGACAATAGACCGTCGACCATCGATGAAGAGAATGACGCGCGTTGCGATAGGGTTTTCAAAGGGCGATAGCGTCGCCGTATTTCATTAGTAAAAATTTTAGGTCACTGCCGAAACGTTTCGCGTCGTTCGAGTAAGGAGATGGTCCATGTTTGCTCGCATCAACGCCAGCTCTGCCAAATTTCCTGATATTTTCGATGAGACCTGTCTTGAAAGTGGACCGTCCAGTCGGATCAGTTTGAACGAATTCAGCTACAAAAAAGGCTCTGAAATTTTCGGCGAGAAGGAGCCGGCCGATTATGTGTACCAGATCGTCACAGGGGCGGTACGCAGCTACAAACTGCTTTCCGATGGCCGCCGGCAGATCGGCGCCTTTCATCTTTGCGGCGATATCTTCGGCCTGGAGATCGGGGCCGATCACCGCTTCACCGCTGAAGCGATCGTCGACACAACCGTCCACCTGCTGAAGCGCCGCAGCCTCGAAGTGGCGGCCGAGACCGACGTGGCGGTGACCCGCAATCTGCTCAGCATGACGACGCGAAGTCTGCGGCATGCCGAGGACCACATGCTGCTGCTCGGCCGCAAGACTTCCCTCGAGCGCGTCGCAGCATTTCTCATCGAGATGGATCGGCGATCGACTGCGGCCGGTATCCTCGCACTACCGATGTGCCGGCGTGATATCGCCGACTATCTCGGGCTGACGCTGGAAACAGTGTCGCGCGCGCTGTCGCGGCTGCACGATCTCGGCGTGCTCGGCTTTTGCGGCAACAACCAGCGTCAGATCGTGCTGCTCGACCGGGCGAAGCTCGCTAGCCTCGATCTTCAGCACTGAACAGCGTACCGGGCGCGGCGCTCACACCGAGATGCTCGATGGTCTTGAGCAGCACCTCGAACAGCACGGCGGTGGACCAGCCGAACATCAGGATGCCGTTCATCGCGGCCATCGGGCCGATCAGCCGCCATTCCTTCACCGGCGTGACATCGCCATAGCCAAGCGTGGTGTAATTGACGAAGGCAAAATACAAGAGGTCACTACCCTCGGGTGCTGCGCCGACGAAGGCGTAGGATAGTCCCCAGACAACGATCTCGACCGTGTGCGCCAACATCAGGACCAGCACGGTTGCGACCATGACACCCATCAGATGCAGCTGCGGATACGTGCTGCGTCGCCGGGCTCCGACGCGAGCGACGCCAATGGCGGCGACCGTCACCATCGCGTGGATCATGATGGCGACTGCACTGACGAGGCCGCCTGTCAGCAGTTGGATAACCATCACAATTTTCCGTTTTCAGGCACCTGGTCGGCACCGTCATCGCGCACCCACGCCGTCAGCAATTCCCAGACAACGGCCAGGATGATCGGCCCGATGAAGAGGCCGACGATGCCGTGCGCCAGCGTGCCGCCGATCACGCCGATGAAGATGACGAGCGCGGGCGTGGTCAGGCCGCGCCCCATCAAGATCGGTTTCAGCACATTGTCGGCAAGCGAGGCAGGCAACAGGCAAAGCGTGATCAACAGCGCAACCGCAAAGGACTTGGTGGCCCAGAGCCAGATGATGACAGGTATCACGATCACAGCGGAGCCGATCTGCAGAATGCCGAGCATCATCACGGCAAAGGCCAAAAGCCCTGCCCGGGGGACATCAGCCAGTTTCAGGATGATGCCGATCACCAGCCCCTGCGCGACCGCAATGCCGATGACGCCTTGCGCCACCGAGCGGATGGTCGCACCGGCCAGCGTCAGGAAATCCTCGCTGCGGTCGGCGACGATCCGCGACAGGAAGCGCCTGCCCGACGCGACAAGCCGCGGTCCCGCCGGAAACAAAAAACCTGTCAGGGCGACCGCGACGAGAAATTTGATGGTGCCCAAGCCGGCATCGCCGGCCAGACCAAGTAACGTCCCCGCCAGCGGCTTCAATTGTGGCGCGACCTGGCTGAGAAGCGCGCGCAGGTTGGTCGATGCCTGATCCCAAAAACCGTAAAGCTGTTGGCCAACGACCGGCCAATCCTTGACGCTGGCCGGCGGGGACGGAATCGCCAGCGTGCCGGCGGCGAGTTGCGCTGCGAAACCGCGAATCCCCTCGACCGCGCCCAATCCAAGCCAGGTCGCCGGACCGATCACGATACCCAGATTGATCAGCGTCAGGATCGTCGCCGCCAGCTTCGGGCGATTACCAAGCACGCCCGAAAGCCAGGCGAAGACCGGATAGAGTGCGACCGTGAGCACGACACTCCATGCGAGGATCGGGACGAAGGGCCGGAGCACGACGAACGACCAGTAGATCAGCAACGCCAGAAACGCGAGCCGGACCGCAAGCTGAATTTCGTCCTCGCCAGCGAGCAACTGTCGGATCGTTCGCAAGCGCCGCTCCCCTTGTCTGCCGGAGCGAGCTTTCCGCGGCCTGCGCGGGACCGGCTTGATGCAGATCAAGCCGAAAAAGACGATAGCTGCGGAGCCAGGTAAAAAGGGATCCAGCCGATGGATTCAGCCGATCCTCGGCGCCGCGGGACTTTCGCTGACGGGCGCAAATATCCTCACACATGAGATCAGCACCCGAAAACGGCAGGGGCCGACATCGACGAAAACTCCGCCTCGGCACAAGTATATGTAATTATTGAATTTATTGGTCGGGGCAGCTGGATTCGAACCAACGACCTGCAGTACCCAAAACTGCCGCGCTACCAGGCTGCGCTATACCCCGATCATTGGGAAATGCGTCGATACACGCATAAACCGCCACCAGCAAGGCGTGTGGCAGCGCCTTCAGTGCTTGCCGAACAGCGGGTGCGCAACCCGGTCGCCGGGCTGGATGCCGTATTTCTGCGCCGTGCCCGCGATCACCTCCAGCACGCCCTTGGCGAGGCCGCCCGAGGAGATGATCTTGGTCGAAAGCGGCTCGGTGTTCTCGGCGATGCGCAGAATCCGGCCATCGGCGCGGATGAAGATCATGTCGAGCGAGATGTAGGTGTTCTTCATCCACATCGAGACCTGCTGCTCCGGCGAGAAGTCGAACAGCATGCCCTTACCGTCGGCGAGCTCCTTGCGGTACATGAGCCCGGTTGTCTTCTCCTCCTCGGTCGTCGCCATCTCGACCGAAAAGACCTGCACGCCCGACTTGGTGACGATCTCGAGCGGCGCAAAGCTCGCCGCCTGCGCGGATGGACCTGCGAAAAGGACGACAGCCAAGCCGATCGCCGCGAGCAGCGGCTTGATCGAGCGACCGCGTTCGCAAAGCCGCGCAACAATCGAAGCTAAATTCATAAAAACACTCACGCCGGACGCCTGAAAGGTATTTCCCGCAAATCCTAACCCGATGATTGCGGCAAATACCAGAGGCGGCGGCGGGAGCGCGCGCCTTTCGGCTCACGATTCCGTAAGCCGATGCCGCCGAAATTAGTGCGACGACAGCGCTGGCGATCCCGTCTCGGGATGGATCTCGGCCGCCATCATGCCTTTGGACCCCGGCCCGAACCGCACCAGCACATACTGGCCCGGACGCAGCTCGGTCATGCCGAAGCGGCGCAGCGTTTCCATATGCACGAAGATATCGGGCGTGCCCTCGCCGCAGCTCAGGAAGCCGAAGCCGCGCAGCCGGTTGAACCACTTGACCTGCGCCCGCTCCAGACCACTGGTCGGGGTGACGCTGACGTGGGTTCGTGGCGGCAGCATCTGCGCCGGATGGATCGCGGTGGACTCATCCATCGAGACGATGCGGAACGCCTGATAGCCCTTCTGCCGCTGCAAGCATTCGACAACCAAACGCGCACCTTCATACGCGGCCTGATAGCCGTCACGCCTAAGCACGGTAACGTGCAGAAGCACATCGGGCCAGCCATTGTCGGGAACGATGAAGCCGTATCCCTTAGAAGCGTCGAACCATTTGATGACGCCGGAGATTTCGACAAGGTTGGCTGCTGCGTCGCCGAGACCCGACAACGCATCCATCGCCGCATCGCGCTCCGCGCTGGCAGAGTATTCAACTGGTCCAAGTCTGTTTTGCCCTGTCCCGCCTGACGGCGGCCCCCCGAGCTTCTTGGACTCAAATCCGTCCGACCCCATGACCCCGGACCCCACACATTAAAAAAACGGTTCGTCACCGCCGCGACGGAACCGGAACACGCGCCCATCCATGACCAATCATGATAACGCCGCGCGAATCTCTTGACTCAAAAGATAACACTCCCGCCTGCCGCGCATAGCTAAAAAACAAATCAGGCGGGAACTATGAACAGGCTTGCACAGCCGCGAATCAATTTCAGATCAATTGCCTACGAACGGTCCGAGCGTCTCGCCGATATCGTAGCGGATTACCAGGTCGGCGATATCGTCCTGTTCGGTCGGCTCGTTGTTGATAATAACGAGCTTTGCACCGCAATTCTTGGCCATCATTGGAAAGCCCGCGGCCGGCCACACCACCAGCGACGATCCGATTGCCAGAAACAGGTCACAATGCTGCGCAAGCTCGGTGGCGCGGCGCATCTCGTCTTCCGGCATCGCCTGTCCGAACGAGATCGTCGCGGTCTTCACCGGCTCATCGCAGACCGTGCAGTCGGGGGCGCCGTTCTGCTCGAAGCGCGCTTTAACCCAAGCCAGATCATAGGCCTGCGAGCAGCCGATGCAGCGGGCATAGGTGGTGTTGCCGTGCAGTTCCACGACGTCGTCGGCCTTGAAGCCTGACATCTGATGCAGGTTGTCAATGTTCTGTGTGATGATCGCAGGGATCTTGCCGGCTCTGTAGAGAGATGCCAGCGCGCGATGGCCGCGGCCGGGTTTGGCCGCCGCGAAGGTCGGCTCCATCGCAAACCGCCGCCGCCATGCCTCGTCGCGAGCGTCGGGGCTCGATACGAATTCGTCAAACGGAATCGGCCGGTTACGGGTCCATAGCCCGCCCGGCGAACGGAAGTCGGGAATGCCGCATTCGGTCGAAATGCCGGCGCCGGTAAACGGCACGATCGACGACGCCTCGGCAATCATGTTGCCGAGCGCTTCAACGCCACTGCGCAGATCCGGTGCGATCAAGGGAGGTATCCGAGTCTTTTCAAACCCATGCCAACTATAGCGCCAACTATAGACACGGTCGTTCGGATTGCCAGATCGATGCCATGCTGCACCGGCGCCAAAATCAAGCCGGCGCCGGGTTCAGGCCTGCCTGTTACGCCGCTTTGGCGACGGTCTCCTTGGCGACGGGCTCCTTCGGCTCACGCGCCTCTTCCGGCTTCTTGACCCTGGCAACCGGCGCGGCTTCCGCCTTCTTCACCGGCTTGCCGTACTGGGCGAGCTTTTCCAGCTCCGCCTCGAGCTCGGCGCGCCGCGCGGCGACTTTTTCGAACAACTTGTCGGTGGCGTGCTCGCGCAGGCTTGCGAGTTCTTCGATGCTCAGCGCGTCCAGATCAATCTTTGCCATTGGAACCTCCCGTTTTCTGTTCGCTACCGGGAAGGCGCGCGAGCTACAAGATGCCGCTCGTCTTATCCACCGCCTTCGCTGTGCCGACGCGCGTGATCACAATCCTGCAACGCCGTTTCCCAATTCGCGCCCCATTCCGGACCGCCAATGGATGCGAAATACGAATCACCAAAAGGGACGGGCGATGACAGAACAAGAAGAACGGCTCGCGCGCGAGCGCGACGAAATCGCAGCACGCGTCGCGAGCTTCAAGGCGACCCAGCAGAAATTCGAACGCGAGCGCGAAGAATATTACGCCTCCACGCTCGGCAAAGCCTGGAGCGGATTCCCCCGTCCCTCACTCTGGAACTGAAGCGCACCGACCAGCAAAAAGCCCGGAGCGTTGCTCCGGGCCTTCTAGTTTACCAGTGTCGATAATGGCGGTGATGTCGGTAATACGGCCCGCCGTAGTAGGCGTACGGTCCGGGGCCGCCATAATAGGCCGGTCCGTAATACCGGGGACCGTAGTAGCCATAACCGGGTCCGTAATACGGTCCGTAAGCACCGGCGGCGCCGGCCGCGATGGCGCCTGCGGCCAGACCGAACGCCAGGCCGGGGCCGAGACCGCGTGCCTGTGCCGGCGCAGTCATGGTGATCGCGCCAACCGTCGCGACTGTCGCCAGAATGGCAAATGCCTTTTTCATGCGCATCTCCTTTACGTTGATCTGACGTGACAACGCGGGCGCTTTCGGATGGTTGCGGCGGAACACCGACAGATGAAGGGAACCGGCTGCGGCCGTTCATCAGAAAAATTTTTAAAAGGCTGGAACGAAACCCAGGGGTCGAGGTTTTCACTCCAAGTGCAGCAACCTTGCGAGAGGTGAAAGCATGAAAGACCCCGTCGGCGTCTTCGGATGGCGGCGGGGTTTTCCGCTTTGAGAGGATGCGCCGTGCGGGGCACCGGAACGAATGCCGCCCTTAGGGATTCTCGATCCAAAGGAGTTCGCGCATGCCGCCGTGGATGGAAATTCTGATCAATGTGATCGGCTACGCCGGCTTCATCGGCGTCGCGAAGTATCACAAGCCTTCAGGTGAGGAAGCGGCTGACCGCTAAAAGTGTGGCGCTGCCGCGTTAGTTGGCCCGGTGCAGTTCGCCGGCGGTGCGCATCAGCCGATCGGCCTTGACCAGCACATGCCCGCTTTCGGGCTGCGGCCGCAACGAAAAGCTGACGATGACGAAGGCGAGGCAGAACAGCAGACCGACCACCATCACGCGCCGGTGGGTCGGTTTGTCGGCGTTGTGAAACGAAGGGACCATTGGCTGTTTCCTCCAGCCATCCCTACCCCAACCGCCGACACGCACAACGCGAATTGGTTTTTAACCTAACTGAATAGGGTTATCCGAAACCTTGAGCGGAATCGTTGGCCTAACGGGTCCGCCGTTTCCCACAGCCGCCCTTCGGCTTATCCGCAGCAAATCCACAGCCTGCGCATCGCGAATTCCTTCGCCGCCCCCGGCGCTTGCTGCGCAGCGATCCACAGTATCCACAGACGCCCTCGCCCGGCCTCTTAGGCATCGGCAAGCCATTTCAATGTCGCACGGAAACTGAGGCTTCGGCGTCCGATCAAGACTGTGCCGAACGCGTCCGCGGCGTCGTCGGTAAACGTCCCGGAAAACCCGCTGGCGACCTCGACGCCACCGAACAGCGGACGAACGAACGGGTCTGAAAAATCCGTGTGCTGGTCGGTGCTCAGCTGCCCCTTCCACGTGCCGTCGCCGACCGTGTAGGAGCCGATCGACCAGAAGTGCGGGCCCCCGCCGAGCAGCACACCGTCACGCAGGATCAGGACACCGCTGTCGCGGCCCTTCACGCCGTCGAGCATATGCATGTGGATCGAATAGAGCCCGTTCTTCATCACGCACGATTCCTCGGCTTGAGCCGAGTTTAGCGCAGTGCAATGGGCCAGATCGATGGAAAATCTGACGTGATGTGTCAGGCGCGGCCCCGCGCCGTGACTGCGGAACGGGGACTCCTTTTGTTCCCAGGGAACGAACAGGGGGCGCGTTTTCCGCCCCCTGCATCTGCTTAACAGGCCGTTACGCTTCCCGTTCCATCGTGACGGCGACGGCGCCGTTGGCCGAAAGGCGGACCTTGTTGCCTTCAATGTCGGCGATCAGGCTGCCGTCGATATAATGGTGATGGCCCTTATGGCTGCCCTCGCCGCTGTCCTTTCGGGTCAGCTTGATCCTGCCGCCTTCGACCTTGTCCACGGTGCCGACCGGCGCGCCATCGGCGCCGATCACTTCCATATGTTCCTTGATGCCGTTGACGCCTGCCATGAGTTGTTCCTTTGGCGGTTTTTGTGCTGGTGGAAAAACTTAACGCGCCGGACGGCCCGCGGTTCAAAAATCGGAACACGCCTCGAACACGAATTCGAGACCGGCGCCTGACGGCTCGAACCTTTTGGCAACAACCGGCACTTATCTCTGAAAGGTGCTGCCATGACCCAAGCCGACCACTATCGAGACCAATCCGACAGAGCCAGGCGTCTGGCGAAGGCCGTTAGGGATCCCGAGGCTTCCCAGAAGCTTATCGAGATGGCCGAGGAGTTCCGTCTCTACGCCGAACGCCTGGAACAGACGCACTGACGGCGAGAAGAAGCGAATAGCGAAGTCGTGAACTTCCATTCGCTACTCCCTATTCGCCATTCGCCTATCCCTCCCCCGGCTTTAACAACGCAAACGGCAGCTTAAGCTTTTGTTTACCGCGCGTTGTTGAAATCGCGCGCCGTTAACCCAACCTCTTTACAAAGCGTAAATGGGCGCCTGACAGATTCTGGTCAGGAGGGTACTCCCATGGATATTTATCCCGTGCCAGTGGAAGTGACACAGGCCAGAATTCAGCTCCTGGTCGACCAGAACGCCAAGGCGCCGCCGAAAACCATCAACGACGATGTGAAGGCCGTCTATCGCACCAAGGCGGTCGCCGAGGAAGCAGCCTTGCAGGAAGCCCGGACCGAGGAAACGTCCGTGGTGGACGTCAAGGTCTAGCCACCCGGGGCAGACACCGGAGCGGATTGCGAGGCGATTGGCCGTGCTGCGCTCATGAGGTGACTTGCGTCACGCACATTGACGCATCGTGCTGCTAGCCTCGCGGCATGATGATCACACTTCAAACACTCGCGATCTGGCTCATTCAGGGCGTAGCCTTCCTCATCGGCATTAGCACTGCAGGACTGGCAGCCCATGTGGGCGGTCCGCTTATCGCCGGCGCCTTCAACGTCGACGAGTTGATCCCGAGCGCCGCGATCTTCTTTGCCGTGGCGGCCTTGCTCGGATGGACCGGAAACAAGTTGTGGCCCGGCGACTGGATCCATAATCCATTCCTCTAGAGCATGCTTCAACTGAGTTGAATCATGCTCGTCGATTATCTTCTTGTTTGAGCATGATCTCCGAGCAAACGCTTCGCGCTTGTCCCGAGGGGGAAACCGGTACCCACTTTTCCGGATCATGCTCTAGCAGGCTGGGGGCTCGCAGCGGCCGAACAGCGGCGGCACGGCCGACCAGTTATCTCGCGATCTCTTCGGTGCGGTAGATCTTCGTTCCCGATGTCTCGACGATTCGGCCCTTGAGGGATTTCACGAACGCCTTGGAGCCTTCGACCGCGAAATGGGTTCGCAACGCTGCCTCGTCCGTCCATTTCTCGAAGAAGAACAGCCGCATCGGATTTTGGCAGTCGACATGGACGTCATGCGAGATGCAGCCGGGCTCCTTGCGCGAGCGCTCGACGTGCTCGATGCACGCGCGCAGCACGTCGTCGAAGGATTCCGCGCGCGCCAAAATACTTCCGGTAACCACAAGCATGTCGATGTCCCCTGCTCGCGCACCAGCCAACCGCGCGCGGCGGCACTGACCAGGCGCGCGACGACTGTTAGTGCATCAAGCGAAGCGCGACAACCGACAGCGCCAACGGCAGACCCGAACAGAGCTTTTGCCGCATACAATTTCAAGATTTAGATTTGTTTACAAACAATCTGTGCATGCCATAACGCTGCCACAGCCGGAGAGCGACAAGAATGCTTTTGAGCGACGAGAGCGGCGCGACTGCCGTCGATAAGGCCTCATCGCCGCATTGATCGCCTGGCCATCATCGCCGCGGTCGGATCGACCGGCCAAAAGCTCATCGCGTTGTTCCAGAGTCTGATCCAGGCGTTGACGCTCTCCTAGCGGGCGCAGCGCGTAGCGGCCGTATGTTGCCGCGCGTCCGGGTCAGTGCATCAAGCGCGGCGCGACAACCGATACTGCCAGCAACACACCCAGGCAGCTCACGGCGGATAACTTCATCCGCACCGTCTTCGCGTCGGTCATCGGCAACACGAAAAAGAACATCATCGCCAGACGATCAGGCCATCGAGCAAGTACATATTTGATCCCTCCGTTTGATCGAGGTTTAACGGAGGGCACGCATCGAATATGTGTTCGGGATCACGCTGGTGAGACGGCAGCGCGGGCGGGACCTCGATCTGACGGCAAGCCAAAGATGCGGCTTGACCATCTTGGCAACGACGGTTCAGCCCCTCGCGAAGCGAGGTTTTCGCAGGTCCGGCAGACCGATCGGGGTCAGGTCTCCCAGCGTCCTCCGCTCTCCCACCAGCCGGGCCAGTTCGGCCCGCAGCGCCATCAGCCTGGTCGAGGTCGCGGCGCAGTCCAAGTCCAAGTCCTCGGCAACATCCTTGCGCATAGCGCGCTCGGTCGCCACCATTTCCAGCCTCAAGGCACTGATTTTATTTCGAATTTTATTAACTCTATTGTCCATGGCGAGACCCCTTGCAGTTGCCCCCTATAGAGAACAAATATAGAACATAATTGCAAGTGGCCATTTGGCCCGAACGGAGGTTTTGATGACGTACGACCGCTATCCCGATCGCCTGCAGGGCCCGATGAGCCGCGGCCAAGCCAGCACGCTTCGATCGCTTTCGATCGAAGCCTACCAGCCCAAACAGTTTTCAGAGGATCTGAGCGCCGACGAAGCCGCCAGGCGGATCGAATCGCTCAGGCAGGAGATCGAACTGGCAAACTCGTTCTGACGGCGCAAGCCTCGGAGCCGACGCTGCGTGCCTGGGGCTGAAGTTTTGCGTTGGCTGCGTGTGCGTCTCAAACAGCCCGCTTGGCCAGGACCGCTTTCGGCAGCGAGGCGAAATTGGCGTCGTGGTTTCCGACCCAGATCATGAATCCCGAAACCAGAATGGCGAATGCGATGACGGATGCTTTGAACATGGCAACCTCCTGTCCTCCATGTATGCGGAGGAAAACCCAGCGGTAGCGGCTTTACAGGGATTTAAGCTGTGACTGTTGTCACGCAATTCCCGGTGGGAGGAGGCCTTAAGCGCTTTTCGGGAACCGGAGGCGCCGAGCAGTGTTCGAGCGGATGACTCAAAATAGAACACCCCGCCATTGCTGACGGGGTGCAAAACAAAAAGCGGTACGCAGTACAAATCCGCCTGCCCTCACCATGACGCCAACGGATTAAAAAATGATTCACGCGCTTGCCTGGGTTTCGCGAAGCATATCTAGTCCGACGATGGAAAACGCCAATGTCAGATGCCCGAAGTGCGACCGCAGACTCGTGCCGACGAAAGACGGAAGCTTGAAGTGTTTGAAATGCGACCACGCGGCCCACGCCAGTAAATAGACTCCCTTTGTTCTCAAAGAACGAACAGGGGGCGGGATTTTTCGTTCAGTCCGGCCTTAAGATTTCCCTAAAAATATCGCGACATCGAGCGCCGTCGTCATGTGATCGCCCTCACGTCCTTCCCCGGCTCCACCGCATACGCTGCGTTCGGTCAGAAGGGATTTGAGAAATGAAATATCTCGCCGCCGCCGTTTTGCTATTGGCCTGCTCTTCCGCGCTTGCAGAGGACATGACGCCCAAAGTGGCCGCACATCTTCTTCCGGCGAATGCAGAAATCAAAATATCCAGGACCAGAACCGCGCTTGAAGAAGGCCGATCCGTTCAGGTGGCTTGCGGCGTCATTACCGTGCGCAAGGACGCCGGCAACTACTCCACGCGCACCTTTGCGTACGTCGTTGATGACGACCAACTCTGGCTGAACGGGATGGAAGAGTGGCTCAAAGAGCCCCAGCAAATGGGCGTCGTGCGGGTCATGAAATACTGCCCCGGAAATTAGGATTCGTTCGCCATCTGACGCTATTCCGCTCTCAAAGAACGAATCGGAGTCGCACAGATCAGCGCGCGTCAAATGGAACGCGCTAGCAGCCGGAATACCGGGGGTCCGGATTGTGGAGTTGTTCAAGGTAAGCCAGGCCATAGGCCGTTAATTGCTGGCTATCCCGCTTACCGGCAGAGGTCAGGGTTTCGAGATAGCGGCCGATCTTGGCCCGCGAATCCGCGTCCAAGTCGCGCCCATAGGCTTCCAGAACTGTCGCAACGATCTCGCTCATACCCCGCAGTGCAGCATTAGGGCCTCGGCCCGTCAACTGAACTCAGTGATTAGGGATACCGCCGCTTGCTTCACGAGCTATTCAGAAAACCCGACCACCCGATGGCCAGGTCCGACACCTCGCCTGCTGAACAGACCCGAACGGCAGCAAGCATTGTACTTGTGGCCAAGACCCCTCGGCCCGTTGAACCTTTTCCAAAATCCCCAGACCTATAAGAACTGGGGGATTATGAGGGCCCAGTAATTAGCTCAGCGCCGCGTTACGAGCATATTCCGTTTCGCGGCGTTGTTGTTCCGGCGGATTCAATCTCTGGCTTTAAGTATTATCGACAGCATCCCCAGGCCCCATATCACTGTCGGTTTGAAAACCCCGTTCTCCCCGAGCGGGGTTTTTTCGTTGACGGCGATTCAGACGCGGCGCAGGATTCTTGCGTCGAGAGTGGTAGTCGTAACTGCGACGGGCCGACACACTACCGGGACAGGGGCGCCGCGTGAGTGGCGCTTTTTTATATCCGCTCTCTACAACGGCACTTTCATGGAAGCCCGGCATGCAATGTGATTTCTGCCAAAAGAACATTACGCCAGGCATAGGCATATGCCCGTATTGCGGACAGGTTCAGAAGACACCCACCGAGAGAGTCCGCACTCGCTGGACAACGATTGGCGTGACCGCCGCCGCGTTCGTTATTCTGTTTGCGTTTCGCTACTTTCAAGCCCGGTAGCTTTCCAACGCATCGCCTTTCCGCTTCGCCCACGCCGGCACCTAACCACTTGTTCAATGAAAGTTCGGTGATATTCATATGGCACCTCAGCGCGTAGAAAGCGTTGGAAAAAAGCCAGAACGCGAAGGGCACAGCGGTGCTTTCAGTCGCCCGCAAACACCGCCCTTTGGTGCAATTTGCTGCTTTGGTTACGTCGAACGCGGTCACTCATTGGACCTCTCCATTTTGTTTTTGGCCTGCCAGCCACGAACACACCGCGGCTGGTAAACCCCACACCAGTCCGACCGAGAACCAGTGATCGTAGTACTTTTGCATATCCGCTTCGACACCACCTTCATGGGTGATCATGTAATGCAGCGCGGTTGCCATTCCGAAGCCCGCGAAGCCACAGGCTGGGACACGCCAACGGTTGCCAGACAGTCGGCAATCAATCCACGCCGTGATGAGTAGAGGAAGAAGCGCGAACGTGCAGCAGACCATGAAAGAGGCAGGCCAATATCGCTCATCCTCGAAAATCGGTCCGGGATAAGTCAGGGCGAAAGCAAATGCGATGCAAACGAGCCTCACCTCGCCCTTGGCCAGTGCCTTTGCTTCGCCGGCCGGAGGTGTGTCTTTCCATCTCTCCTGGTCGAGAAAGGTCAGCGGATCGGCAATGAAGCCGCGTGTCCAACGGTCAGGGAACACACGAAATCGGATGACAAATCCCCGGACGGGTGTACGATTCAATAAACCGGGAGGAAGCATGTTTGAAATCAGCGGTTTCGACACGGCAGGCGTCGTCAGCCTCAAGCGGCTGTCATTAGACGCCGCCCTTAAGAAAGCCCGAGAGCTTATTCGGGACGGATGCTGGGACGTTCAGATCGTTGATCCGGGTGGCCAAGTTTACACCTCGTTCGAGGAGCAAGCGGCTTAGCCGCCCCGCTTGGGGGTGCTATTCAGAAACCCCACCCGCCCGATGGCTGGGTCCGACACCGGATTTGCCGAATAGACCCTGGCGATATCAGGCGTTGTGCTTGTGGCCGTGACCCAGCGGCCCATGGAAAAGGGCGCCTGTGAGGCGCCTTTTGAATTGGTGCGGCGATGGGGCTTTTAGGCCCCCCTTGCGGCTTTCCGACCACGAGATTCCCGCGAGACGTTCTGTCTCGCTCAGTAGCTGCCTCTGCCTGGCGCTGACGCGGTCATTGAGAGTTGAGATGACTTCGTCACGAAGATCGGCGAATTGTTCGATGGAAAGTTCGGTGAGATTCATGCAGCACCTCCGCGCTTAGAAAGCGTTGGAAAGACCTGGAACGCAAAGGGCACAGAGGGGCTCACCCCAAAAGTCACGCAAAGCTGCCCCTTGCTGCATTTTGCTGCTATCTAGAGCCCCGAACGGCCACGAACGAACTCAAATCTGCAAATGTTCCCGGGGAGACAAGAAACATGCGTTACCTTCACACCATGCTGCGCGTCCGCAATCTCGAAGTCGCGATGAAGTTTTATCGGGACGCGATGGGGTTGAAGGAAGTGCGCCGGGTCGACAACGACAAGGCCCGTTTCACGCTGGTGTTTTTATGTGCCGCCGAGGACGAAGGCCTGTTCAAGGCCGCGCCGCAGAACCGCGGCGCGCCGCTGGTCGAACTCACCTACAACTGGGACGAGGAGAAATACGGCGAGGACCGTCATTTCGGCCATCTCGCCTATGAGGTCGACGACATCTACGCGACCTGCGACCGCCTGATGAAGGCCGGCGTCACCATCAACCGCCCGCCACGCGACGGCAACATGGCGTTCGTCCGCTCGCCGGACCTGCATTCGATCGAGCTGTTGCAGAAGGGCGAACCGAAGCCGCCGGCGGAGCCGTGGGCGTCGATGCCGAACACCGGCCACTGGTAAGCGTTGTACGAACTCCTCGCGCCTGCACGCAAATTCCGGTTTCCGCGCAGGAACCGGTTACACCTTCGCGCGTTCTCCTCTCGATTGCATTTTGAGGAGGCGACGATGGGACGAGGACTTCTGCTCTGGCTGCTGGGCGTGCCGATACCGGTGATCATCCTGCTGTGGTTGTTCTTCGGTCGCTGAGCGCCCTTGGAGTCAGTAGCTACGCGAGATCAGGCTTCGCCGTGACGTCGGCGGGGCCTGATTTTTTTTGGCGTCATTGATGGGAAAGCGCGCTTTTTCGCCGATCTTCGGCTATCAACGGCCCGATAAGATCAACGGGGGCGACAACGCGTGGCCGATAATAAGAAACAACAACTCACCATCTGGGGCCGGGCCAATTCGGTCAACGTGCAAAAAGTACTGTGGTGCCTTCGCGAACTCGATCTCGGCTATGACCGGATCGATGCCGGGCTGCATTTTGGCAAGAACAACGAGCCGCCTTATCTGGCGATGAACCCGAACGGCCGCGTGCCGACGCTGGTCGACGGCGACTTCGTGCTGTGGGAGTCCAATTCGGTGATGCGCTATCTCTGCCTCGCCTATGGTCAGGGAACGCCGATCTATCCGTCAGAGCCGAAGGTGCGCGCCGGCGTCGACCGCTGGCTCGACTGGACGCTGTCGACGCTGCAACCGGTAGACCGTCCGGTGTTCTGGGCGCTGGTGCGCACGCCGCCGGAAAAGCGCGACATGGTCGCGATCCAGAAGGATGCCGACGCCGAGGCCGTGGTGTGGCGGGTGGTCGAGGCACAACTGGCAACCAGGCGCTTCATCGAGGGCGATCAGTTCACGATCGCCGATATCGCGCTCGGCGCCTATGCGCGGCGCTGGCTCGGCGTCGAAGGCGTTACCAAGCCGAAATTCCCGCATCTCGAACGCTGGTTCGCGCAGTTCGCGATCCGCCCAGGCTTCGTGCAGTTCATTGCGCCTCCGATGACTTGAACCTTGGGCGGTCGTGCCGGTTGCTCAGCGGGAGCCCATATAGGCGCTCGCGCCGGTGCTGACGACGCCGCCGATCTTGACGCACGTACCGGTGCCCTCGACCATGACGAAGCCGGCGCCAAACGCGGCGCATGAATTGGCCGATGTCGCTCGCTTCAGCGGAAGCTGCTTGCCTGAAGTTGCCGTTCGGCTGGCTTTTTGACTGCCAGGCGGTTCAGCCAGCGCGCTTGCCGCCGGCAACATCACAACCGCGATCACAAGGACGGATTTACGCATCCCGCCTTTTATCGCCTGCCGCGCCGCAGGGCTAGCGGACGAACAGGCCTAACGGACGAACTTGACGCCGACCGACTTGCCGCGGCGCCAGACCACTTCGCAGGGCCGCCCGGTCCGGGCATCGCGCGAAAACGCCAGCCGCAATTTGGTCGGCAGCGAGTTGGGATCCTCGATCGTGACCTTCGCGCCGGTGGCCGACATATTATGGACCACGCACGGACGGGCCGCGAAGCCGCCTTCCAGCGTGATCCAGCCGGGTTGGCTCACTGATTTGCGCGCCGCGCGCTTTTTGTCGATGACTAAGGCCATGTCGGAAATTCCCCTGCCCACAGCCTTAAGCCACGCCGCTTAAGAAGCAGTTGCCGAATACCGTAGTTGTCCGGTAGTTCGGCCCGAGCCCCGCGCCCGCCGGTCGGAAAATCGCCCTGAAAAAGGGGTTTTCGGACGACTTGCCCGCCCGGCCAAACGCCACTATACGTTCGCCCGTCGCCGCCTTGACGGGATCTGTCGGTCGGCGACCAACGCGGCGCGTCAATCCCTTAAAGCATTGATTTCCCGTTGTTTTTGCTCCCTTCGTCTATCGGTTAGGACGCCACCCTTTCACGGTGGAGAGAGCGGTTCGATTCCGCTAGGGAGCGCCATCTTCCCCAAATGGGGTATGGTTGGATCATGATCCCATCGCCCGCCGAACGAGACGAGCTTTTCAAGCACTTTGCGCGCGCCCTGTTCCGGGGCGACATGGACGCGCTGTATCAAGCCGTCACACCGGACTTTCTCTGGAGCTTTCACGACGGCCTCGCCGTAACCAAGTCGCTTCAAGATGCTGACGCCATCGCCGCGCACCTTGCCGAGCAAAAGACGCTGCTCTCGGCGCAGCGCTTTCATGATGTGACCTATCATCACGCCGGCGATATCAGCTTCATGACGTTCCGCGTCAGCGAGACCGCGCGCGCCACCGGCGAGCAACGTGAACAGCGCGGTATCGAACACTACACGTTCAGGGACGGCAGGCTCGCCACCAAGGACGTCTATCGCAAACCGCTCGCTCTCTGACCGGTCATTCCAAGCAAGGGCCCGCTTCATGCCTGACAATCGTTCACACGTCGACGGCGCCCGGGTGCTGGCGGATCTCAACACACTCCGCTCCATCGGCGCCTACAAGACCGGCGTGCACAAACCAACCTTCTCGGAGCCGCATCTGCATTCGCTGCAATGGCTGGCGCAACGGCTGCCCGAAGCCGGACTGACGGCTGACATCGACGGCATCGGCAACGTGCTCGGCACCAGCGCCAAACAGGGACCGAAACTGCTCGCCGGCTCGCATCTCGAAAGCCAGAATTACGCGGGCTGGCTCGACGGGCCGCTCGGCGTCGTCTATGCGCTTGAAGCCGCCCGCGTCATCAATTCCGACCCGAACGTTCCCGGCGCCGTCGAAGTTGCCGCCTGGTGCGATGAGGAAGGCCATTTCGGCAGTTTTCTCGGCAGCCGATCCTACGTCGGCGGCGTCACCGAAGCGGATATCGACGCCGCGTGCGACCGCAGCAGTGGCAAAACCATGCGCGATGCGTTGCGCGAGGCCGGTCTTGCCGGCCGGGCGCGCGCGAACTGCGAACGCGGGCGCCATATCGGCTATCTCGAAGCGCATATCGAGCAGGGCCAGACGCTCGAAGGCAGCGCGCTCAAGATCGGCGTCGTCACCTCCATCGTCGGCATCTGGCAGTACCGCCTCACCTTCACCGGCGAACAAAATCACGCCGGCACCACGCGGATGGCGGATCGCAGGGATGCCGGGCTGGCGCTGGCACGATTCTGCGTCGACATCGACGATCGCTTTCCGGCAAGCTGCGGACCGCGCACGGTCTGGACCACCGGCCGCATCACGCTGGATCCCGGGGCGCCCAGCATCATTCCTGGCGCCGCCGAAATGCTGTTCCAGATCCGCGACGATGACCCCGGCGTGATCGCTCGGCTGGAGAAGCTGCTGCGTAGCATGGCCGCGGATGTCAGCGCGCGGGGCCGCTGCACGGTCGCGGTGGAGCTCATCCGTACCGGCGCGCCGGCGTTGATGGATGCTTCGTTCCAGCATGCGATCGAAGCGGCGAGCACGGCCTGTGCCGGCGGCAAGTCCATTCGCATGCCGAGCGGCGCCGGTCACGACGCCCAGGTGCTCGCGACCGTGATGCCGTCAGCCATGCTGTTCGTGCCCTCGATCGGCGGCATCAGCCATCACTGGACCGAAAACACCGACGACGCCGACATCGTCATCGGTGCCGAGGTCTATGTTGACGCCTGCCGGCGCCTGCTGAAAGGCTAGAGCCCTGCGGCACCGCGGGAGAGGACATGACAGCGGACCCCAAACCGAAGCGCTCGATCCGGGACATTCCGCTCGGTGTCTGGACCCTGGGCTTCGTCTCGATGCTGATGGACATCTCGTCGGAGATGATTCACGCCTTGCTGCCGGTCTATCTGGTCACGGTGCTCGGCGCCTCGATGGCGACGGTCGGCGTCATCGAAGGCATTGCCGAGGCGACGGCGTCGATTACCAAAATATTTTCCGGCGCGCTTTCGGACTGGCTCGGCAAGCGCAAATGGCTCGCGGCATTCGGCTACGGCCTCGCCGCTTTCACCAAGCCGGTGTTTCCGCTCGCGCCGACCATCGGCTGGCTGGTCGCGGCACGCTTCGTCGATCGGATCGGCAAGGGCATTCGCGGCGCCCCGCGCGATGCGCTGGTGGCAGAGCTCGCGCCGGAACATTTGCGCGGCGCAAGCTTTGGCCTGCGTCAATCGCTCGATACGGTCGGCGCGTTCGCCGGCCCGCTGCTCGCCATCGCGCTGATGTGGTGGACGGCTGACAACTTCAAGGCGGTGTTCTGGTTCGCCGTCATTCCCGCCTTTCTGTCGCTGGCGCTGATCAGTTTTGCGGTGCGCGAGCCGGATCGGCCGCAAGGCCGGCGCGAGGTGCGTAATCCGGTTGGTCTGACTGAAATCCGGAATCTCGGCGCTGCCTATTGGTGGGTAGTGGCCGTTGCGACCGTGTTCACGCTGGCGCGGTTCAGCGAAGCTTTCCTGATCCTGCGCGCACAAAGTGTCGGGCTGCCGGTCACGCTGCTCCCGGCCGTACTGGTGCTGATGAACGTCGTCTACGCCGCCGCCGCCTACCCAGCCGGCGCGTTGTCGGATCGCATGAGCCGCGTCCCGCTGCTGGCCATCGGCATTCTGTTGCTGATTGCGGCCGATCTCGCTTTGGCGCTGCTGCCGTCGATCGGCGGCGTCGCGCTGGGCGTCATTCTCTGGGGGCTGCATATGGGGTTTACACAGGGGCTGCTGGCCACGCTGGTTGCAGACACCTCGCCCGCCGAGTTGCGCGGCACCGCCTACGGATTTTTCAACCTGCTGGGCGGTTTGGCGATGCTCGCCGCCAGCGTGATCGCCGGTATGCTTTGGGATATCACGGGACCACAAGGTACCTTCCTCGCCGGCGCCGGCCTTGCGATCATCGCACTGGCGGGTTTGCTCGCCATACAAGGCAAGCTCACCGACAAGCTCAGCGGCAAAACCGCCGGCTAGCGCTGCCGGCGTGTCGGCGCGCGCTACTGCGCGCAAACGCCAACTCACCGGCGCCGCCCCCAGGTAATCGCGCTCCAGACCCGTTCGTGCAGGTAGTACCAGGCGATCTTGGTCACGACCTCGAGACCCGCGATCGAACCCGCGATCTCGACCCTGCCGGTCATGAACCAGCTGATGGCAAACGTATCGAGCGTTCCCAAAGTACGCCAGCTAACGGCCTTCAGAACCGATCTCGCATGAGTCTCCGCTCCACGAAACAGCACCCGGCATTGCCTCCTGTGTGGCGTCGAGCGGAATCTAGCACGCCGGCACACCGGACCGCTGCACGATCGTCGCGTTGCCGCCGACTTTCGCGTCCAGACCTCATCGTGGCGGCCCCGCGACAATCCCGTTCCGGATTCTTGGACGCGCGAGAGTGTCTCTGATATGCCGCACTGTGGCGAACGTCGATGCAGGCCGATGACCTGGTTTCGGCCGGGAAGCGGGAGTTGAAATGAGACTGATTGTTGTCCTAGGGGCGATCTGTGCGCTGACCCAGCCCGCTTCCGCCCAGACCGGCGATTGCAGCGCAATTGCGGATGCCGCCGCCAAGCTCGCCTGTTACAACAATGAGCCGCCGCCCGCCGCCAGAACGCCCGCAGCAGCCATCCGGCCGCCGGCCACTGCGAGGCCCGATGCCGCAAAGTCCTTGGCCACGAAACCCAAGACTGCGACAACCATGACTGCAAAAACCATGACTGCGAAAACCGCGGCCGCCACCAGCGAAGGCAGCAAATATATCGACAAGATCGGTGAGGAGGATGCCATCGTCAGCGCCAAGATGCGAAACATCTGCCGCGGCTGCTAAGCGGCGCAACAATACCCTCACACGGCCGACTTTACTTCGGCCGCGCGTAACATCCGCAATGACGCATTCGGCACAAAAAAGCCCCGGACAATGCCGGGGCTTTAATTTGTGAGGAACTCAATACACCAGATACATATTCACTGAGTGCACTTTTACTGCGCTCAGACCTGCGATGTTGTGTCGCCGCAGACACAGTTATGTGCAAGATTCCACCCTCCAAAGTTGCCGAATTAGGCAACTAGGCCACGCTATTTCCGGGCGCGGATTAGGCCCTACGCCACCAGACGCTGGCGACCGCTCACGCTCCGGCGACAACGGGTCACGCCGGATTTTGTTGCAAACCGCTGAATTTGCGGCCATTTTCGATCCATACGAGGCAAAGCTCCCTAAATGTTGCTGCTCCAGGCCCTTCCCACCTCTATCGGCGCCGCTGCTATTGCGCCGGCGTTGCTGGTGCTTTGGCTCGTCGTCGCCGCCGACGAACGCCCCGGGCCCCCTGCACGGGTGTGGCTGGCCTTCATCCTCGGCGCTGCCAGCATTTCGCTGTTGGGAATCGCTCGCGCGCCGTTTGCCGCGATTCTCGCCGTCCCCGGCAACCCCTGGATGACGCAGGTGCTGCGTTCCGTGTTCGGCGTCGCCGCACCGGAAGAAATCGTCAAGGTTCTCGTCATCGTCGTGGTGGCAGCGTCAGCGCGGCGCCGCACTTTCGCGGACCCGATGGACACCGTGGTCTATGGCGCGGCCGCGGGCCTTGGCTTTGCCGCGTACGAAAACCTCGCTTATCTCGTGCAGCACTCGGACATGTGGCGATCGCTGGCCGCCTTGCGCAGCGTGTTGACGGTGCCGTTCCACGGCGCGCTCGGCATCATCGCCGGCGCCTATATTGCGATCGCGCGCGCCGGGACCGCGCTTGGCGCCAACAGGCATCATCGCGACTGGGCGCGCATCTCAAGCTGGTGCCTGGTGTTGTTTGCGCCGGTCGCGCTGCATGCGGCGTTCGACTTCCCGCTGTTGACGCTGCAGAAGAACCCCGACCTCGATGCTTCGACCCGGCTGATGCTGGGAACGGCAAGCGTGCTGATCGGATTCAGTTCGATCGGATTCGCGGTGCGGCTGGTGCGGCGCGTCGGCCGCCACCATGCACCGCGCACCGAGATCGCGCGCGAACGGTTGAGCCAGTTGCGGCGGATGTGGGCGCTACTGGTCGCCGGCGGCGGCGCGGGCTTTGCCGGCGTGGCTTTCCTGCTGACCTCGATCCATCACTGGTTCGTCAACCCGGAGCGCAACGTCTCGCTGGTGCTGATCCCGCTCGGCCTGACCTCGATCCTGATCGGAATCGCACTTCTGGCGGCCACCACGGCGATCTACATTTTCGGCCGCAACCGAATCCGGACCTCGTCGGAAGGCTTTTCGTCCGCGCCGGAGCCAAGCTGAATATCCGACTGATATCGTTGATATCAATCAAACGGGGCAGCGAACAAATTTTGCCCGCAAGCTTCATGCAGGCTATACTGCGCATCTATTCCGCGCGGCACGCATCGGGAGCTTGCAATGACCCTTCCCCAGGACCTTGGCAAAGACGTCGAGAAAATGCAGTCCGCAGTTGGCGCGACGGTCAAGGCACACTGGAAAGCCTTCCTGGTCGAAGGCATCGTGCTGGCGGTTCTCGGGCTTGCGGCGATGATCGTGCCGCCGCTGGCAAGTCTCGCCGTCGCTATCTTCCTTGGCTGGATGTTTCTGATCAGCGGCATCGCCGGGCTGGTCGTCACGTTCTGGGCGCGGCAGATGCCGGGCTTTTGGTGGTCGCTGTTTTCGGCCGCACTTGCCGTTCTCGCGGGACTGGTCCTGATCGCGCGGCCGATGCAGGCCGTCCTCACGCTCACCATCGTCGTCGGTGCCTATTTCCTGGCCGAAGGCGTCGTCACCATCATGTACGCGCTCGAACATCGCCGGGAGTTGTCGGAGCGCTGGTCCTGGCTACTGGTGTCCGGATTGATGGACATCCTGATCGCCTTCCTGATCATCTCGGGCCTACCCGGCTCGGCGGAATGGGCGATCGGCCTGTTGGTCGGGATCAACCTCGTGCTCGGCGGCGCATCGCTGGTCGGCATGGCGCTGGCCGCGCGCAGATCCTGAGCGTAATCCAAATCCCTTGGCGTACCAAAAGGGTGCGCTTTGCCCGACGATTAGGGGATGACAAGGTGCTACGCATCCCCTATATAACCGGCATGATCAACCTCGCCGCCAACAGCTATTGGTATTTTAGCTACGACAGCTCGCTGGCGGTGGGAGGATCGCGCTCAATCTGACGAATTGAAGCAAGAAGTCCGAACAGCCGCCAGACCCTGGCGGCTTTTTTTATGGCCGGCAGGTCCCTCACAGACAGGAGCCTTAGCCGTGTTGAGCACCACCGACGATCTTCGCATCAGCGAACTGAAAGAACTGAGTACGCCGCAAGAGGTGATGCGCGAGATCCCGCGTACCCTGACCGCGACGCGAACCGTGTTGGCGTCGCGCAATAGCATCCACGACATCCTGAGCGGGACTGACGATCGCCTGCTGGTCGTCGTCGGCCCCTGCTCGATCCACGATCCCGACGCGGCCCTGGACTACGCCGGTCGCCTCGTCACCCTGCGTGAGCAGCTCGCCGGCCGCCTCGAGATTGTGATGCGCGTCTATTTCGAGAAGCCGCGCACGACCGTGGGCTGGAAGGGACTGATCAACGATCCCAACCTCGATGGCAGCTTCGACATCAACAGGGGTCTGCGTCTCGGCCGCAATGTGCTGTCAGCGGTGAACAATCTCGGCCTGCCGGCCGGCGCCGAATTCCTCGACATGACGACGCCGCAATACATCGCCGATCTGGTGGCGTGGGCGGCGATCGGCGCGCGAACCACCGAGAGTCAGATCCACCGCGAGCTCGCTTCCGGATTGTCCTGCCCGGTCGGCTTCAAGAACGGCACCGACGGCAATGTACGGATCGCCGCCGAAGCCGTGCAGTCGGCGTCGCATCCGCATCATTTCATGGCGGTAACCAAGGGCGGGCGCTCGGCGATTGCGGCCACCACCGGCAACGAGGACTGCCACATCATCCTGCGTGGCGGCCATCAGCCGAACTACGACCGCACCAGCGTCGAAGCCGCAGCGACCGAACTTGCCCGTGCCGGTGTCGCACCTCGGATCATGATCGACACCAGCCACGCCAACAGCGGCAAGAAGCCCGAGAACCAGCCGCTGGTCGTGGCCGATATCGCGCAGCAGATCGCCGCCGGCGAGCAGCGCATCATCGGCGCCATGATCGAGAGCAACTTGGTGGCAGGCCGTCAGGATGTCGTACCCGGCAAGCCGCTCGTCTATGGCCAGAGCATCACCGACGGCTGCATCGACTGGGAAACGACGGTGTCGGCGCTGAACCTGCTGGCGGAAGCGGTTGAAACGCGGCGGAACGCGCGATCGCGCAAATCAAGGGAGCGCTCGGCGTAATTTGATGCCTGATATCGTGAAGCGGGGCGCGGTGTCGTTCGCCGTGCCTCGCTCCCGATTGGCCCAATCGAAGACGCCTAGCAGCCGCGGCAGATGCTCTTGATCTTCTTGTCGAGGGCGGCGTTTTCCTTGCTCAGCGGGTCATTCGGGTCGTTCAGATTTTTCTCGTTCGGCACGTCGCCGACGCGCGGCTGACGGTGACCGACCGGCGCCTCGACCGACGATTTGCCCGAGTTTTTCGGAACCGACGACGATCCGCCTTGCGCGAGTGCACCCGAGGCGCCGATCAGAACCATCAGCGCTACCGACAGGATCGTTTTTCGCATTTTGGTTCTCCCGTTCTCGTTTCTGTCTATCGCGCCGGAGCGTCGATCGTTACGCAGTTGCGACGGCCCTGCGCAGCACAATCCTGCGCTTTCCGTATATCGGCCATGGTGCCGAGCAGCCAGACTCCTGCTGCGACCAGCACCACGAAAAATCCGAGCAACATCGCGTTCTCGATCGCGCGATTACCCTCGTCTTCCGGCGGCTTCGGTTTTTCCTCCAACTCCCCGGCCATCGTCTGGCTCACGACACCGGAGGATAGAAATGAACGTCGCCGCAGTAATCGGCGACACGATACCGCGTTTCCGAAGATAGTTCACCTTTTGCGGAATTCGCATGCGACAAATAATTCGGCCCGATCGGCGCCTTGCCGTGACCGCCGGGGATGTCGAGCACGTATTCCGGCTGGCACAGGCCGGAGACGCGTCCCCGCAGGCTGCGCATCAATTCCTGGCCCTGCGCGATCGTGGTGCGCAGATGGGCCGTGCCCGGCGCCAGATCGCCGTGGTGCAGGTAGTAGGGCTTGATCCGGCATTCGACGAACGCCCGCATCAGGGCTTCCAGGGTGGCGGCATCGTCATTGACGCCACGCAACAGCACCGACTGACTCACCAGGGGAATGCCGGCATCGACCAGGCGCGCGCAGGCAACGCGGGCTTCGGTGGAAAGCTCGCGCGGATGGTTGGCGTGAACGGCGACCCAGGTCGCAGCCCCCGCGACCCGCAGCGCCGCGGCCATGTCGTGGTCGATGCGCGCAGGTGCGGCCACGGGTACGCGGGTGTGGATGCGGATGACCTTGACGTGATCGATCGCCGAAATGTCAGCCATGATCTCGGCCAGCCGCCGCGGCGACAGCATCAGGGGATCGCCGCCGGTCAGGATCACTTCCCAGATTTCCGGATGCGAGCGGATGTAATCGAGCGCGTCGCGATAGGCGGTATCCGACAATGCGGTCGCCTTGCCCGGTCCGACCATTTCGCGGCGAAAGCAGAACCGGCAATAGACCGCGCAGACATGCACCAGCTTGAACAGCGCCCGGTCCGGATAGCGATGGACGATACCGGGAACCGGCGAATGGGCGTCGTCGCCGATCGGATCGGCATTTTCACCGGGCGCGCTCACCAGTTCCAGCGCGCTCGGAACGAATTGCCGCGCGATCGGATCATCGGGATTTTCGCTGTCGATCAGCGCGGCGACGTCCGGCGTCACGGCGATCGCATAGCGCGCCGCGACCCGTTCGAGGTCGGCAAGCTCGGTTACCGCCGCAAGCCCGTGCTCGATCAGCTCGGCCGGTTGCCGTAACGTTGCCGCGAACTTGGGATCGATCCGGTTCATGGCTCTGTTTACGTCTCCCCGGCCGGCGGCGTCCATACCACCTGATCGACCCGCAGCGCACCGCTGGCCAGCATCACCAGGCGGTCGAAACCGAGCGCGACGCCGCTGGCCTCGGGCATCGCGGCAACCGCGTCGAGAAACTCCTCGTCGAGCGGATAGCGCTCGCCGTAACGCCGTGCCTTCTCGTCCATGGCGGAGGCAAAGCGGCGGCGCTGCTCGGTCGCATCGGTCAATTCGCCAAAGCCGTTGGCGAGTTCGACGCCGCAGGCATAGACCTCGAAACGCTCGGCGACGCGGGGATCGGAGGCTTTGGCCCGCGCCAGGGCGGCTTCCGGCGCCGGATATTCGAACAACACCGTCAGGCGTCCCTGCCCCAACCGGGGTTCGACATGCTCGACCAGCACCTTGCTGAAAATATCCGACCAGGTATCGTCGTCGGCAATTCGCACCCGCGTGTTCGCCACGGCCGCGAGCGCTGCGCGGTCCCCCTCACCGTCGGCAATCGTTGCCAACAGATCGATCCCGGCAAATTGCTCGAACGCGGCCGCCACCGTCAGCAATTCCGGCTCGGCGAACGGATCGGCGCTTCGGCCGCGAAACGAAAATTTTCCGATGCCGGTGGCCTGCGCCGCATGCGCGATCACCACGATCGTATCGGCCATGATGGCGTCATAGCTCGCATTGGCGCGGTACCATTCCAGCATGGTGAACTCGGGCAGGTGCAGGTCGCCACGTTCGCGGTCACGAAACACGCGCGCGAATTCGAATATCCTGCTTTCGCCAGCTGCGAGCAATTTCTTGGCGGCGAATTCCGGCGAGGTTCGCAAGTAACGCGTCGCGCGCGAACCGTCGCCTTGAATCAGTTCGGTGCGCGGCGCATGCAGGTGCGTCTCGTTGCCGGGCGACACCTGAAGGATCCCGGTCTCGATTTCGGCAAAGTCCTGCCCGTCGAACCAGGCGCGCACCGCCTTGGTGATCGCCGCTCTCGCCTGCAGGAACGGTTTTCGGTCGGCATGCCGTGACACCGACCACCACGGCGATGGCTGGTCGGTCTCATCCATCAGCGCATGCCCTTAACAGGCCGCTGCAGGCGGCCCATCCACGCGCTCAAAAGATCGACGTATGCCATTGATATTACTTTCTTTTCTATGTCGCGACACGGCCAGCGCGGAAAATTTCAAATCCACGCCGCGGACTCGCCTTTCATGTCGAAAGACCCATGTCTTGTCTATTCGCACTTGTCCATTCGCGGCTCAGCGAAATTAGCCGCTGAACCTTCAGGGCCCCTCGCTAGTCCAATGACCAAAATTGGCAACAGGATACGGTCATGGCTGCGAGCTGGTTACAAAGAACAGGATTGGTCGTGTTGTTGGATCTCGCCTCGGTGGCGACGGCCCGCGCCGACACCCCCGGAAGCGAATTGACGCGACTGACGGATAAGGATGACACGTTCACGTCGCCCGACGGCCAGGTCAGCATCGAGCAATACTGGAAGGACAAGGACGAAAACTTCCGTATCTTCCAGTTCTGGGCCTTCGACGCCAAGCATCAGCACGGCGTGCTGCTGAACCGCGGCGAAGACGACGATCTGGCAGGCTACCCCGCCGGCTTTCGATTTAGCCCCAACAGCCAATGGGTGGTGCGGATGCAGAAGATCGGCTCGGGCACCCAGACCCTGTTTCTGTACCGGCGGAACGGCTTTCAATTTTCAGAGGCGACGCCGAGGCCACTGGCCGAGATGGCCTGGGACTATTTCTACAGCCAGCCGATTTCCCGCAAAATGCATCGGGAGCGCAAGGATCGGGATTCGCTCGATCATGCGCAGGTCAATCTGGTCAAAGGGGTCGACGACAATTACGCCTGGATGGGAAAGCATTGGCCTGACAGCCGCTACATCGTGCTCTCTCTGTCGTTCGACGCCCAGGGTGAAGACAAGCCGCTCCCCTGGATGGAGGACTGGCAGGTCGTCTTCGACACCAAGACCGACAAGTTCTCGATCCCTGCCGATTTCGTCAAAAACAACGCCGAGACGATCAAGTACCCCGTCCCGAAGCGGAAGTAGCTATCGCCAGATACGGCCGTTTCCGGCGTGATCCGGGCCGCCCATAAAGCCGGTAAAACGCTGGCATCGACAGCCAAAATCAGTATGTTGCAGCCCGAAACCGCCTCCTTGACCCCACGGACACCATGTCCGGCCTGGGCGGAGGCCAGAAATTCGGGAAAAATCGCTTTGAAAGTCATCGCCAGCTCCATCCGCAAGGGCAACATCATCGAGCAGGACGGCAAGCTTCATGTCGTGCTGACCGCCGAAAACATTCACCCCGGCAAGGGAACCCCGGTCAGCCAGATCGAAATGCGCCGGATTGGCGACGGCGTGAAGATTTCGGGGCGCTACAAGACCACCGACCAGGTCGAGAAGGCCACTGTCGAGGATCAAAACTTCAACTATCTCTACGAAGACGCCGACGGCTTCCACTTCATGAACAACGAGAACTACGACCAGGTTCAGGTCTCCAAGGAAATCGTCGGTTCCTCCGCGCCCTATCTGCAGGAGAACATGACCGTGAAGCTTTCGCTGCACGATCTGAATCCGGTCGCCATCACGCTGCCGCAGCGGGCCACGCTGGAAGTCGTGGAGACCGAGCCGGTCACCAAGGGCCAGACCGCCTCCTCCTCCTACAAGCCCGCCATCCTCTCCAACGGCGTCCGCACCAACGTGCCGCCGCATGTGGCAGCGGGAACGCGGATCGTGGTCATGACCGAGGACGGCTCCTACGTCGAGCGCGCCAAGGACTGAGCCAACGCAGTTGCAACGGGGCACGCGCCGGGGGGCGATGCATTGAGTAAAAGGGCTGTCCGCTTGCTGACGCGTTGGCTGGCAGCCTTTTGTTTGCTCCCTGTCGGTGCGATCGGCGCTTCCGCCGACGAATTCAGGACACCCTCGATCTCGGCTGTGCGCGTCGAATGGCGCGCGGTGCTCGATCAGCTTCGCGCCGAGATCAATACCCGGCCGGCGATCGCCTCCGCCTTCACGTTCGCAAGCCAGCGGCGGGTGCCGGCCCGGGATCCGCGTTCGATGCCGGCACTGGTGCAGTTGAACGCGATCACCTCCCAGGTATTCGCCGGGATCGGTCGCAGCCCGGTGCCGGTGCTGCTGCCGTTCGATAGCGTCGGCTATCTCGAAGCGCGCGCCAGCGGCGCTCCCGAGACGCTTTCGGTGTCGCGCCATCAGGCCAACTTCCGCCCCGCCGATATGTTCTACGCCGGCCCTGCCGGCTACGACGCGCAATTTTCGCTTGAGCCGAATAAGGGCGACGGCATGCCGGCGCGGACATTCGCCAGACCGGTCGAGGTGCAGATCACCGGTTCGATCCTGACTTACGATCTGGCCGATCCGCAGGCCGGCAAGGGCGAACCGGTCAAGGCATTGGCGGCGCAATTTCCCGACATGCGCCGCTTCATCCGCGAAGGCTATATCCGTTACGCCTTCACGCGCTTCGGCGTGCCCTATGTGGTGTCGATCCAGTGTCTCGATTCGACGCCGCGGCCGCGGCGGCTGGCCTGCCGAGAGGCCTATCCGGTGGCGGAGCGTTTCCTGAAGGCGCTGCGCATTGCGGGCGGCCAGCCCGCGCGAGCGCGGCGGGACATTTCGTCCGACCTCGCCGAGCGGCCGACGGCGCTTTCGCCTGATTTCGCCTATCGTCCGAGCGGCGACATCATCGCCAGCAGCGGTTCGCGCAAGCAAGGCGGCCATGTCGACTGGACCGCCTATTCCCAGATCCGGTTTCCGATCGAAAAGGCGCCGGCCTTCGTCCGCTCGCAATCCTTCGCAAGGCGCGCCAAATCGGATCAGCCTGTCAGCGGCTATCAGTGGCGGGATAATTTCTGCGAGGCCCGCAGCTTCAACGTCGGACAATGCGCCAGCGGGTTCGGACATCAGGGCGAGGACATCCGCCCGGGGGCGTGCCCGACCCAATCCGACGGCCCGCAGACCTGCGATCCGAAGCAACAAGGGGTCGTCGCCGTCCGCGACGGCGTGTTGATCCGATCGCTGAAACAGCAGGCCGCGACGCTGCAGATCAACACCCGCAACGAGCACATCCGCTTCCGCTACATGCACATGAACCCGTCCAGCATGGACGCCGACGGCATTCTCAACGGACGCGCCGTCACCGAAGGCGAAAAAATCGGCGTCGTCTCGAACTACCTCGATCGTCCCAACGGCACCTCGTTGCATCTGCATTTCGACGTGCAGGTGTTCACGCGTGACGGCTGGATCTGGGTCAGCCCCTACACCACGCTGATCTCGGCCTACGAGCGCCTGATCCGCGGCCGCGGCCACGAGAACGGCATCGAGCTTACGGCCCCCGCGGCCGTGGCGCACGCGCTGCCGGAGGACGTCATCCATCACGACCTGAACGAGGGCGGCGAGAACTAACGCCAGAGCAGCACATTCGGATGCTCTGGGGGTGCCAGACACAAAATCGCGAAAACAACCCCATGCAAAGTAGAATTGCATGCAAAAATAGGCGTCGCGACCAAACCTGATCCTGCCTTAGAGCCTCTCAGGAAGCCGCCGCACCGATCGTCCTCTGCCGGGCCGGCGGGGTCCAGCGAAACGCTGCGCCGTACCTGTTCCAGACATTGATCGAGGCCACGGCGGACGTGAGGTAGGCTAGTTCCTTCTCGGAGAATTCGGCGCTCGCCTGCGCATAGACCTCGTCGCTGACGCCGTCGGCGAGCAACGTCAGCGCCTCCGTCCACGCCAGCGCGGCGCGTTCGCGCGGCGAGAACTGCGGCGCCTCGCGCCACACCACCACCAGATTGAGTTTGTCGACGGGCACGCCGAGGCTTTCGCCCAGCAGGATGTGATGCTGCACGCAGAAGGCGCAGCCGTTGATCTGCGAGGCACGCAGCTTGATCAGTTCAAGCAACTGCTTGTCGAGGCCTGCGGCGGCTGCCACCTTGCCGAGCGCCATCACGGCCTCGTAGGCCTCCGGCGCCAGCGTCATGAAATCGCGGTATTCCTTGCGGTCGTGTGACATTAGTTCTGCCTCATGTTATCAGTGCTCTGATTTATTATAAGAGCACTGATATGATCCGCAAGATCGGGGCTGCGACGAAAACGGCAATACGCGAGCAAAGAAAAACGCCAGCGAAAAAATCGGGAAAAACAGTCGCCGGAAAACCGCTGCGACAAGTGCGGAAAAAATCCGCTGAAAATCCGACGCGCACCACGATCCGCCCGCCGCCGCCCGGCGAGGGCAAGCGCGGCGAACAGGGCTACTTCGCCTACCTGCTACGGCAGGCCCAGGCCACGACGCGGCTGACGATGGAACGCGCGCTGGCCGACCTCGGCGTCACCACGCCGCAATTTGTGGCACTGACCATGTTGAAGGCCTATCCCGGCCTTTCCGGCGCCGATCTGGCGCGTGTCGCATTTTTGACGCCACAGACCGTCGGCGTCATCATCCGCAATCTCGAGCGCGACGGCGCCATCCGGAAGACTCCGCATCCAGTCCACGGCCGGGTGCTGCAATGGACGATGACGCAGCGCGGCGCTGTATTGCTCGACAAATGTCGGCGTCACGCTCAGGCGATCGAGCGGCGGCTGGCGGCCGGGCTCTCGGCACAGGCACAGGCGACGATCCGGCGCTGGCTCGCCAGGATCGCCCTGGATTTGAAGTGTCGGAAATGAGCTTTGGTACGTGCGCGGTCCGGCTGCCAAGCAGCCTCCGCGCCAAGGCGCAAGGATGATGCGGCGCGGCACTACTCAGGATTGATCCAGCGCAATGCGCGATCTCGTCCCCCTCCTATCCTAACCAAAGTCATCGCGGCATCTTTCATGAGCGCGCTGCGCTTAGATCGGGATTGGGCAGCCCATGCCTGATTCACTACGCAACCGGAGTTCGAAGGCGCCATTCGACCCTGAGGCTTTCCTCGGGAAAGTCAGCGCTGGCGTCACGCTGGAAAAATTTCAAAAGAGCCAGCAAATCTATCTTCAGGGCGAGCCTGCCGACACGATCGGTTACCTGCGCAAGGGACGCGTCAAGGCCACGGTTTTATCTGACCGCGGCAAGGAAGCCATCGTGGGAATTTTTCAGCGGGGGCAGTTTTTCTGCGAAAGCAGCCTGAACGGAGCGAGGCTGCGGTCGGCCAGCATCTCCGCACTGGAAGAGTGCCTGGTTACGTCGATCAACAGGGACGCGATGCTTTCGACGCTGGCTTCCGAGCCGGCATTCTCCGAGTTTTTCGTGGCCTGCCTGTTGTCTCGGAACGCGCGTCTTGAAGATGACGTGGTCGATCATCTGCTTCATTCAAGCGAGCGGCGTCTCGCGCGACTTCTGCTGCTTCTGGCAAATTCCAACGAGGAAGACGATAAGCCGGTCTCCATCGTACTCAGTCAGGAAGCCCTTGCGGATATGATTGGCGCGACCCGTTCCCGGGTAAGCACATTCATGAACAGGTTCCGCGAGAAAGGCTTCATCAATTACGACCGGCATAGCGGAAAAATAGAGATCTACGCCGCGCTACTGCTGTCGGTGCTGAACGGCTAGCTCCTTGCGCGCCTTGCGACCGCCGGTAACCTGTCATTCCAGATAACTGAGATAGGCGGCGACAGCCTTGACTTGGGCCTCGGTCAGATTGTGCGCGATCGGCGCCATGATTTCCGAGTTGTCCGGTTTGGCCTTGTCCTGCCCGCGCTCCTTGCTCCAGTTGACGAGTTTCCGGAAGACGTAGTCATGCAGCTGACCTGCCAGGCGGGGAAAGGCATCGGCGCCTCGCCCGTCTGGACCATGACACGAGGCGCATGGGGGAACCTCAGCGCTCGGGACGCCTTCTTGATAGATCTTCTTGCCCTCCGCCACGTGCTCGCCGGGAGCTCCGCCCAGTGGCTTCGGATTGAGCTCCTTGAAGTGCGCCGCCAACGCCGCCAGCATCGACGGGGTCAGCACATGCGCCACGTTCTGCATCACGGGGTTGGTACGCCGGTGCTCGATAAAGGCCTGCAGCTGACCTTCTAGATATTCCGGCTGCTGACCCGCCAGTCGCGGCATCGGGAATGATCCTCGAAACCCCTGCCCCGCCAATCCGTGGCACGTCTTGCAGTATGCAATCTTCGCCTCCAGCTGTGGTCTCGAGAAATCCGCTTTGCTTTCCTCCGCGTGAGCCTGGACGGAAAAGCCAGCGATCAGGATTGCGGCATGCAGCGCATATCCCGTTTTTTTGATCATCACCTTCTGCCCTCCGATGACAAACGACATGGCGCGTCAGTTCCTTTGCAAAGACCACAACGCCGCTCGCGCGACTCGTCGATCACGAACGTCGCGCGCAACGCGCGCTTTTTCTACGCCCTTTCCTTGTTGCCCAAACGCCTCACACCGATGAAATCGAATTTGGTGTTCCTTTTGGAACAGTCATCTTCGCCGTCCCGGATTTAGGTCGAACGACGGACCGCAATTTACGTACGCGTGCCAGCACGACGTACTGCGAGCAGATGGGATGGCGCTCGATGCAAAGTGTTTGCAGCCGTTTGCTGCGGGCCCTCGGAAGCCGCAAGGTCTTCTGTGGTATCGCGCTTACTGTCGTTTCGTCAGGCTTGCTGACCATCGGCTTCAGTGAGCCTGCGCAAGCGCTGCCGAGCTTCGCGCGGCAGACCGGCCAGCCCTGCGGCACGTGCCACACGGACTTCCCGGCTCTGACGCCGTACGGCCGGCGGTTCAAGCTGCTCGGATATACGGCCGGTGGCGGCGAATTCCGGACGACGCCGTTCTCATCCGATACCGGAATTAATGCACGCGCGGAGCTCGACCGATTGCGCGGCTACACCAAGACACTGGACGCGCCGGCATCCGACAACAACAAGATCTACGTGCCGCCGGTTTCGATGATGGCGGTCGTCGGCTTCACCCACACCCAGGCCGATGTACCGGGCCAGGATCCCTACAAGCCGAACGACAACACCGTCCTGACGCCGTTCAGCGCCTTCTATGGTGGTGCGATCACAGATCATATCGGAGCATTTGCGCAGGTGACCTATAGCGCGCCGGACCCGTTGTCCGCGCTGACCGGCTTGCCGGTGGACCAGTTCAAGCACACCTGGTCATGGGATAACGTCGATGTCCGCTATGCCAATACCGGACACATCGGACCGGTCGACGTTGTCTACGGCATCACGGCCAACAACAATCCGACCGTTCAGGATCTGTGGAACACCACGCCCGCATGGGCTTTCCCCTACGCGACATCGTCGCTGGCTTCCACACCCGCCGCCAGCACGGCGATCGAAGGAACCTTTGCCGCGCGCGTCGGCGGAGTCGGCGTCTACGCCATGTTCAACGACCTGCTCTATCTTGAATTGTCCGGCTACAAGACACTAGGGTTCAGGGCGCAGAATTCGCTGGGCATCAACCCGTTCGACGGGCCGGGACCGATCGGCGGGGTCGCGCCGTATTGGCGCATTGCCCTCGAACCGCATTACGGCAAACATTCGCTGATGGTCGGCGCGTTCGGCACGCAGATCAACGTGCATCCATGGATCGACCCGACTTTCGCGCTGGGAACGACAGCGGCTTTCGCTCAATCGGACAAATTCACCGATGTCGGCTTTGACACGCAATATCAGTATCAAGGCGACAATTACTGGCTCACCCTGCGCGCCAGCTACATTCACGAATTTCAGAGGCTGAACGCCAGCTTCAACGGCTTTTCAAGCACGCCCTCGAGCAATCCCACCAACACCATCAACAGCCTTCATCTGCAGGGCTCGTTCGCCTATGGCAGCGACAATCGGGTTGTCTTCACCGGCCAGTATTTCGACATCTCGGGCACCGCCGACGCCGGCCTTTACAGTACCGATCCGATCACCGGAAACGCCCTGACGCCGAACAGCAACGGCTGGATCGCCGAGCTCGCCTACATCCCGTTCAGTGCCAGCAAGTCGATGGGCTGGCCATGGTTCAACGCGCGGATCGGTCTGCAATACACCTACTACAACAAGTTCAACGGCACCACGGTCGGCGCCCACGACAACAACACCCTCTTCCTCCACGCATGGTTTGCGATGTAGGCGGCGGCGTCAGCACAATGGAGGCTCGATCATGAACAAGCTGCTTTTCCTGGGTACTGCGGCGCTGGCATTGCTGGTTACAGAGAACGCGGTCGCGGCCGATTTTCCGCTCGAACCGGTGGCGAAGGCATCGTTCGTGTCGCGGTTCACCTGGACCGGCTGTTATCTCGGTACGCATGTCGGTGGCGCCTGGGAGCGCAAGGATGCGACCGATCCGGTATTGCTGGTGCAGGACAATGCCGTATTTGGAGTTCCGGGCAGCACAGTCGGAATCACCACCGCCAGGGTCAATTCGAGCGGCGTGATATATGGCGGCCAGGTCGGCTGCGACTACCAGTTCGCGCCAAATTGGGTGGTCGGCGCCGAGGGCGCGGTCTCGGCCGGATCGCTGAAGGGCAGCACGCTGGTGGCGCTCCCGTTGGGCAACCCGGGTGACACAGCGGTGGTCACGGCAAGGACCGATTTCATTCCAAGCCTGACCGCGCGGCTCGGCTACGCAGTCGACCACTGGCTGTTCTACGGAAAAGGCGGCGTTGCCTGGACCAACGACAAATACAGCATCACCGGCGGCTTCCAGGGTACGGCGTACGATGCCGAGGGATTGGGCATGCGCACGGGCTGGACGGCGGGCGCCGGCGTCGAGTGGGCCTTCACCGACAATTGGTCGGCCAGACTCGAATATGACTATTACGACTTCGGCCGCGCGAACGTGCTGATGTCCGATGCGGCCAATGTCTTCTCATCGATTGTGACGTACCGGCAGAGCGCGCAGACGGTCAAGCTCGGGCTTAATTTTCGTGTCGGGCAGTAGGCCGGCACGAGATTTGGCGTAACGGCGAAAGCAAGATGATGAACGTTGCTGGCTTGAAAATAATCGCTCCAACGACGCTGCTGCGAATGACTCTGCTCGCGGCGGCCCTCGTCGTCGCGTTACCGCCGGGAACCCGCGCCAATGATCTCGATGCTAAGCTGCAATATTGCAAGACCTGCCACGGACTGTCCGGACAGGGCTATCGCGGCTATTTCTCGATGCCGCGATTGGCCGGACAGCAGCCACAATACATCGAGAACCAGTTACGGGCCTTCATCGAGCACCGGCGAAAAAACCAGATCATGGCCAACGTGGCGCATGCATTGTCGCCGTCGATGCTCTCGGCGCTGGCGCATCATTTCAGGGGGCTCAACCCGCCGCCGCTGGGCGGGGGAGGCACGGATGCCGCGGGCACCGGCAAACACATCTACGACGAGGGTCTTCCCGAATCCAACGTCCCCGCATGCGCGGCATGTCATGGCCTGGACGCAAGAGGACAGGACCAGATTCCGCGCCTCGCGGGCCAGCTCCCGGATTATCTCTACGACAAGCTGGTGAACTGGAGCGCGCAGCGCGGACAGAACAGCTCAATGCCGGATTCGTCGGCGGTCATGGGGCCGACCTCGCATAACATGACCAAGTCCCAGATCGCCGCCGTCGCCGCCTATGTCAGTGGTCTCAGATAGTTTCACGGGTCAACGGTTTCGAATGCAGAAAATGCGAAAGCTCAGGTCATGAAGTGTATCGGGCTGAAACTGGCGATGCTGGCGATTGTCGCCTTCACCGCGCCCGCATGGGCAGGTGGCAGCGACAGCCCCGCCATCCGCAATTGCACCTGGTGCCACGGAACCTCAGGTCAGGGCTTCACGGTCGCGCCGCGCCTGGCCGGACAAAGGCCGAAATACATCGAGAGCCAAATCCGCAGTTTTCGCGAGCACAGCCGGGACAACCCGTTCTCGAAGCAATATATGTGGGGCGCCGTGGCGGCCCTGGATCCTGGCGCGGTCCGCGACCTCGCCAACTATTTTTCGACGATCGCACCGAAAGCCGCGAATGACGGCCGCAGGGATATCGCAGCCATCGGCAGAAAAATTTACATCGAGGGAATTCCGGAAGCCAATATCGTCTCCTGCTATGCGTGCCACGGCCCGAATGCCGAGGGCATCAGGGATATTCCTCGCTTGGGCGGGCTGGCCTATTTCTACCTGAAAGGCCGCCTCCGGCAGTGGGGCCAAGGATATCATTCGGCCGCGGGATCGCCGATGCCGATGGTTGCCAGCACATTGGGTCCGGACGAAATTGAGGCCCTCGCGTCCTATCTCAGCTTCGTCCAGTAGCCCTCCGGGCGATTTCCTCGTCATTGAACGGGCCAGGCAGTCGAAACGCCGCCCGGCGACCGGCGCAAACGTGTTTTGGTGCGCCCTTCCCCGCCCGCTACAATGGTCGCATGAAACAGCCTGATTCTCCGAACTCCCCTTCCCGCCGCGCCGTGCTGCACGCCGGCCTCGGCGCGACCGCCCTGCTCGCGACGCCGCGCGCGGCATTCGCCGCGGCGCCGCCCGGCTTCGACGCGTGGCGCGCTGGCTTTCGCGCCCGCGCGCTGGCCAAGGGCATTTCGGAAGCGACCTGGAACCGGGTGATGGGCCGCATCGAGCCCGATATGTCCGTATTCAAGCAGATGCAGAAGCAGCCGGAATTCCACGAACAGATCTGGCAATACATCAACCGCCGGGTCTCGGACTGGCGCATCATCAACGGCCGCGAGGCGCTGAAAAAGAACGAGGCGCTGTTCGCGCGGATCGAGCAGGATTTTGGCGTCGAGCGCGGCACCTTGCTGGCGCTATGGGGCGTCGAATCCGCCTATGGCGATCCGCTGGTGCAGCAGAACCACATGACGCCGGTGTTTCCCTCGCTGGTGGCGCTGGCCTGGAACGAGCCGCGCCGCCGCGCCTATTGGGAAACCGAGTTGATCAATGCGCTGAAGATCGTCGACCGCGGCTGGGGCACACCGGAGCAGATGCGCGGCTCCTGGGCCGGCGCGATGGGACACACCCAGTGGATGCCGGAAGTCTGGCTCAATGTCGGCATGGACTACGACAAGGACGGCCGCGTCTCACCGTTCGGCAAACCGGACGATGCGCTCGGCTCCAGCGCGCGCTTTCTGGTCAATCGCGGCAAATATCACCGCGGCGAACATTGGGGCTATGAGGTGCGCGCACCGGGTGCTGCCGCAAGCGGCAGCCGCACCTATGCGGCGTGGGCCAGCGCCGGCGTCACCCGCGCCGACGGCCAGCCGTTCGCGCAACCGAATGCATCGGCGCAAATGTGGGTGCCGGTCGCGGGCGGCCCGACGTTCCTGCTGGGTCCGAATTTCTATGCGGTAAAGAGCTACACCCCGTCGATGAACTACGCGCTGGCGATCTGCCATCTCGGCGATCGCATCCTGGGCGCGCCGCCCTTCATCCAGCCCTTCCCCGGCTCCGAGCGCGCACTGACGCTGGCCG
>JBBRSX010000006.1:0-79607 GCA_038244925.1 Hyphomicrobiales bacterium
GTCATTGCCGTGGCGAGAGAGGAACTCAGACTCATGTTTACCGCCTCAGGTCAGACGAAACTCGCCATTGCCCGGTGCCAGGATTGATCAACGGAGAACGTTCAGGAGATCCTGAACCATGGTGTTGGCCGTGGTGATCACCTTGGTGTTCGCCGAATAGGCCTGCTGGGTCACGATCAGCTTGGTGAATTCATCCGCGATGTCGGTGTTGGAACCTTCCAGCGACGAGCCGCTGATGGATCCGGTCGCACCGGCGATCGCCACGCCGGACTGGTTGGTGACGGCATAGGCGCCGCCATCCAGCGCCTTGAGGTAGTTGGTACCGTTGAAGTGCGACATCGAGACGGCGGCAAGATCGAGGTTCTGGCCGTTGGAGAAGGTGCCGACCACGAGACCGTTGTTGTTGACCGCGATCGACTGCAACTGGCCCGCGGCGTAGCCGTTTTGCGAGATCTGGTTGATGGTCGCGGTGCCCCCGGTAGAGGCATATTGGGTCAGGCCGCCGGAACCGAAATTCAACGCGAGAGTTCCGACCGACTGGTTGCCAACCGTCACGTTGTTGAGATTGATGGTCGAACCCGGCGGGCTGGTCAGCGATCCGTTGGAGCCGAACACGAAGTTGGTGCCGGCATTGACCCAGGCGGCGGTGGTGCCCGTCGCATTCGGATCGGTCTGATAAAACAGGTTCCAGGTATCGGTATGCGGGCTGCCGAGCGCGGAGCTATCGCTCTTGGCCCATCGCAGTTGCAGGTTGACCGGCGTTCCCGTCGAGTCATAGGCCGTCACCGCGCCGCCGCTGATGCTTTCCTTGGTGAAAGTCGCGTTGTCGTTACCGATGACGATACCGGCGCCCGCAGTGCCGCCGCCTCCCATCGGCTGCGTCACGATGGTGCTGAAGCCCAATCCGGCCAGGGGCGTGCCGGTCGTGGTGGTGATCGCGAGATTATTTGAAGCATACGACGTGCCGGTGTGCAGGCTGACGGAGCCGGTGGCGCTGATGGTCGAGGCCCTGCTCGTGCCGAAGGTGCCCGTGATGGTATCGATCGCGTTAAGCAGGCTGCCGACCGTGCTGCCGGCCAGGCTCAAATCGATAGAGAGGTTGCCGCCCAACGCCGTGCCCGTTGTGCCCGAGCCGCTGTTGAACGTAATGGTCTTGCCATCGACGACGATGGTGTCGCCAGGTTGAACCGCCGGGTTCAACACGCCCGCGCCTGCGCCGCCGAGCTTCGTCGCCGCTGTGATCGCCACCGCGGGCGAAGTGCTGTCGGTAACCGGGCTTCCGGCAATCGAGGCATCGGTCAAGGGCGGCGCCGGCGTGCCGATCACCAATGGGTTGTGGCCCGAGGTGAAGTCGGTCGGGTTGAGGCCACCAGCTCCGACCAGCGTACCGGTGGAGGCGCCGGAAGAGGCCGCGGTCGACGGCGTGGTCGGAAGGTTGGCCGCATATTGAATCGTGGTCGTGGCCTGCGCCGGGATGAAGTTGTTGGCGAACTGCAACACGGTCGGCACGTTACCGATCGGGTTGCCGGTCTTCGGATCGACCGCTACGCCCATCAGGTAGTAGCCGGCGCCGTTGACGAGATTGCCGCTCGCATTGAGCTGGAAGTCGCCGCGCCTTGTATAGTTGGTGGTGCCGTCGAACACCGGCGAGTTGTCGGTGATGCCGATCGGCTTCTGCACGTTGAAGAAGCCCTGGCCGTTGATGGCCATGTTGGTCGCGACCGTCGTCGAGGTCACCGTGCCTTGCGTCGTGATGGTTGCCTGCGCGAAGGCGGTGACGCCGCCGGCCACCTGCCGTTCCGGCGTCGAGGACTGCGGGATCAGATCCTCGAAGCTGGTGCCGATGCCCTTGTAGCCGATGGTCGAGGCGTTCGCGATGTTGCCGGAGATGTTCTGGAGCGCAAAGGACTGCGCCTGCAAGCCGCCGACGGAAGTGTTCAGTGCGTCAAAAATACCCATGACATCGTCTCCAAAATCGATCCGGGCGGCCAGCAGATCCGCAAAACAGGGGCCGCAATCGAAGGAGAGATTCGCAAGGGCTATGCCAAACCCGAAAGTCCTTTCATTTCAGACGCTTAAATAAAAAGCCCCGGTCCAGGGACCGGGGCACAATTGCCGGGCGGGGCAACAATTGCCGGGCGAAAGACGCCCGCGCAGGCTTCAACCGGGTTCAATCATGTGCGCCGGCGTCTTGCCGTTTTGCGCATGATCTTTTCCGGAAAACCGGGTCCACTTTTCCGGATCATTCGCTAGGAAGCCGACGGCGTCGCCGGATGAAACAGCAGCGCGAAACCGTCCATGCAGTAGCGCAAACCGGTCGGTTTCGGGCCGTCGTCGAAGACGTGGCCGAGATGGCCGCCGCAGCGCCGGCAGTGAATTTCGGTGCGCAGCATCCCGAAGGTGCGGTCCTCGGTCTTGCCGACGGCGTTCTCCAGCGGCTGGTAGAAACTCGGCCAGCCGGTGCCGCTTTCGAACTTGGTCTCCGAGGAAAACAGCGGCAGGTCGCAACCGGCGCAGGCGAAGATGCCCTTGCGATGCTCTTTCAGCAGCGGGCTGGAGCCCGGCCGCTCGGTGCCTTCCTTGCGCAGGATTTCGTATTGCTGCGGCGTCAGTTGCGCGCGCCACTCGGCGTCGGTCTTTTCGATCTCGAATTTCTCGGCGGCCTGCGCCGGCGTGGCGCGCAGCCAGCGGAAAGCGGCAAGGCCAAACAGGCTGGCGACGGATGCGAGCAGGATACGGCGGTCGATCATGGGGTTCTCCGGGCGAAGCGGTGGGAACGGTTCGACAACAAATACGGCCCGCGGCGGCGGAAGTTACAGCGATCCGTCCCGAATTTTCTCACTTTCCTGCGAGCCAGGCGCCGTTGTCGCGGCGTCTTGCATCGCAACCGGCGCCGGTGGCTGCGGTCGCACCGGACGCGGAACGCCGGGCGGACGCGGCCCGCCGGGCGGGGGACGGCGCCGTGGCGGCTGCGGCGGTCTGGAAGTTCCAGCCTGCCGGTTGGCCTCCGCCAACCGGGCCTCCCGGATCCGTTCCCGCGCCCGAGCACCTTCCCGGTACCGGGCCAAAGCGCCAGCGGCAGCAGAATGGCCCCGCCCCCACAGGCCAATCAGATGGCCGGCAACCCGCCCGGTCGTCCCCCCGGCCCAGACCAGTTCGAACGGCGAAAACAACCGCCAGCGCTCGTCGCCCCACAAAATGCTGCGGGCGATCAATTGCCCCGCCATCGCCGAGGTGTTGAGCCCCTGGCGGCCGAAACCCGAAACCACCCACAGCCCTTTTCGCAACTGACCGATCTGCGGCATCCCGTGCACGGTCAGCCCGACCGCCCCGCCAAACACGTTGGCGATTCCGACCTTGCCGAGTTTCGGATAGAGCGTGGCGATACGGCGCTGGATGGCAGCGCCGAAACGGCGCGGCCGCGCGTCCCAGGTGGTTTCCGGGCTTGCCCACATCAGCCGGTCGCCGCCGACGATCCGGAAATGATCGACGCCATCGCTGTCGCTCACCGAGCCGCGGAACCGGATCAGCTCGCCGAGGCCCTCGCCGAGCGGCTCGGTTACCGCGGCATAGCGCCAGACCGGCAGCAGCGTCTGCGACAACCGTCGCAGCGGCGCGCCGAGATGGATGTTGCCGGCCAGCACGATGTGCGAGGCGCGCAGCCGCGCCGACGGCGTCACGATGCGCTTGCGAATGCCCGATGGATCGATGCTGACGACCGGCGTATCCTCGAAGATGCGCGCACCGGCCCGCCTCGCCTGCTCGGCCAGACCGTGGATATATTTGCGGCCGTCGATCTGAAACGCCTTGGGGTAATAGATGCCGTGAAAATAACGTCCGGTCCCGAGCTGATCGCGGACGCGATCGACCTGCCATCCCTCGACTTCGGTCTCGAAATCCTCGCTCAGCGTCTGCAGCCGCCTGATCAGGGTTTCGCCGGCATCGACGTTGGAGACTTCCAGCGCGCCCTCGGTCAGCGCGATGCCCGGCATCGCTTGCTCGGTCGCGGCATTGCGAACATATTCGGCGCCCTCCTTCGACAGCGCCCACAATTCGCGGGCGTCCTCGAGGCCGACGCGCCCGATCAGTTCGCCGATCGGCAGGCCGTAGCCGGGCATCACGGTGCCGAGCTGATGGCCGGACGCGTTCCAGCCGACATGGCGGCCTTCGAGCACGGCGACGCTGGCACCGAGGCGCGCGGCCTCCAGTGCTACAGTCAGCCCGGCAAGGCCGGCGCCGACAATGCAGATATCGACGTCCAGGTCGAAGGTCAGGCGCGAGCGAAAGGGCGCGTCCTCGTCGGGGCCGTCGGTCGCACTTGTGAAAGTCTCTGCCATGGCGTTTTCTACGGACCGCTGCGGCGGTTGTCACCTTGTCCTAAGCATGAGCTTGTAGATTAATTCAGGCCAAAACGAATCGAGAATGCGCCTATGCGCCGTTTGATGCTGCTGCGTCACGCCAAGACCGAACACGACGCGCCCTCGGGCCAGGACCAGGACCGCCGGCTCGACGACCGCGGCCGGCTGGATGCCGCCGCCATCGGCAGCTGGATCGGCCGGCACCCGCCTGTTCCCGACGCTGTGCTGGTCTCGACGGCGGTGCGGGCGCACCAGACCTGGGAGATCGCCGGGGAAGCCATCAACGACGCGGCCAGGGAACCCGCGGCCCGGCCTCGGATCGAATTTCTGGCCGACCTCTACGGCGCCGAACCGGCGCAGCTGTTGCAGATCATTCGCTTGGCCGAGGTCACGAACCCCAAGCACCTGCTGGTGGTCGGCCACAATCCCGGCATGCACGAGCTCGCGCTCGCCCTCACCGGCAGCGGCGATGCGGCGGCGAAAAAGGCGCTTGAGGACAACCTGCCGACGGGGGGCCTTGCGATCCTCGACTTTGACATCGACGACTGGGGCGACGTGGCGTTCCGCCGGGGCAAGCTCGTGCGTTTCACCAGCCCGAAATTGCTCAAGCTGACATCGGACGATTGAAGCGGCCGGACGCCGGTCGTGTTACGCTCACAGCGGACAGGAGGCGCGGATGTTCAAATCCATTCTGGTGCCGCTCGATCTGGCGGACACCGATCTGGCCAAGCCCGCGATCGCGACCGCGGCGACCTTGTCGCAAACCTGGAGCGGCGTGGTACGGCTGCTCAACGTGCTACCGATGACGCCGGTGATGCTGGCGGAGTACGTGCCGGCCGATTTCGACAGCCAGCAGCGCGAGACCTCGGAAGAAGCGCTCGCGATCGTGGCCCGCGAATCCGGCATCGAAGCCTCGCGCATTTCCTGGGTCGTAAGACAAGGCGGCATCTACCACGAAATCCTCGAGGAAGCGGCGGCGGTCAAGGCCGACCTGATCGTGATGACCTCGCACCGGCCGGCGATGCGAACCTATTTTCTCGGCTCCAATGCGGGCCATGTCGTGCGCTACGCCAAATGCTCGGTGCTGGTGGTGCGGCACTGACGCACAGCCGACCTGGATGCCCCGCAGGGGCCAAACACAAAATCGCGAAAACAACCCCATGCAAAGTAGAATGCACCCGAAAATGGCTCGACTCGCGACCTAACCCGATCTCATCATGCTTCAGGCCACCTGGCTGACGCGCCACCTTCGCTCCAACCGGTATCCTCTTGGCTTGAAAACACTTTTGGCGACGGAGATGTCAGGTGAAGAAGTTGTGGCGAAAGTGGAGTTACGAAATCCCGCTCGCGCTCGGCGATGCGCTGTGGGAGGTGCTGGTGGTGCGGTTCGCGGCCTTTCTCCACCGCCTCACCCTCCGCAAGGTGATCGAATCCGTCGCCATCGCGCTGCTGGTGATCGCTTTCGCCCAGACCCTGCCGATCGACCTGGCGTTCCTGTTTGCTGGCGACATGCTGATGTATCTGGAATTTATCGTCGCGATCCGGCTCGCCACCGCGTGGCTGCATCTTAGGCAAATCCAGAGTTTCGCGATGCGCGTTACCCGGCTCGCGATCCGCGCTATCAATACTGCGGTTCGTCTGCCGGTCCTGGCGCTGAACCGGCTGCGCGAACGGCGCACCGCCCGGCTTCCAGCCAAGCCGCGCCGGACTTCCGACCGTTCCGACGACGACCGGGGCTTTGGAATCTCGTGGGGTGCGCTGGCGCCCGCGTAACGGCCCGAACCGACAGCGAGCCCGGCGGCAGCGTCAGAATGCCCAGCCGCCGATGGATGCGATAGCGGCCAGACTCGAATCGAGGTTTTTCGACACGGCATCAAGCTCATACAACGCATACCCAAGGGCGAACGCGAAGCCGATCATCAAGCTGATCAAGAACCGCTCCATGTTGGTGTACTGGTCTGTTGGTTGATCACACATCGGCTTTGAAACCACCCTTGAAACTATCCTTGGGGCCCGGAAGCTCGATCGCCTGAAAATTGTCGATCAGTTCGCGGTGTCGGCGGATCACCCGCGCGGCTTCGTCCTTCCGCGACTCGTGCAGGGCCGCCAGCACCCTCGCCCACATTCGCGCATACAGCGCCGGCTTTGGATGACCCTCGCTCGGCCACAGGTCCGGCGGGTATGTTCCAATGATCCCGGCTCCCTTGCTGCGCTGCATGCGGTGCTCCTCGCCGATCGGCAACGGTGTGGGTGATTGAGAATGGTGAGCGAAGCATTGCGCCATCGTGCCATGACGCCGTCAGGGCCGCGTCGTGCGATCACAGGATGTCGCGCGCATTATTTCCGACGCGCGATCAGTCGATTCGCTGTTGCCGCCGGTGCAGGATCAGCGCGAGAAGCGGCGTCAGTGCCAGCACGATTCCCAGCCCGATCGCCGGATCGCTGGCGAGGACCGCGGCCAGTGACGCGCCGCATGCCGCCCCCGCCATCTGTGAGAAGCCGAACAAAGCCGCGGCGACGCCGGCCTTCTCGCCGAATGGCGATAGCGCCGCGGCACTCGACAGCGGGCTCGCGATGCCCACGCCAAACAGGAAGATCGACACAGCAAGCAGAAACGGCGGCAGCGAGTCCTTTGCCAACAACACGGCCACAAGCAGCGCGGCGCCTCCGGCCACCGTCGACCCCAGGCCCATCGATGTCGCTCGACGGGAGCCGAACCGCGCCGATAATCTTGGCGCCAGAATGCCGGCGCCAAACACCAGGAAAACAACGCCGGCAAACAGCAGGCCGAGCGTGATCGGCGCCAATCCGAACCCTTCGAGCAGAACGCGCGGTGCACTTGAGAAAACAGCGAATAGACCGGCCATCAACAGGCCGGCGGTTCTGGCAGGCCCAACGAACCGCTCATCCCGAAGCAGCTCGAAATAGGAACCGGCAATCTTCAGCGGATGCAGCGAACGAGCGGTGCCCCGCCTGGTTTCGCCGACGACCGCAGCAAAGGTCACCGCCGTACAGAGGGCGGCGACCGCGACAAAGACAAACTCCGAGCGCCAGCCGAAGAGATGGTCGAGCGTACTTCCCAGCAGTGGTGAAAAGCCCGGGGCGGCCGCGGTTGCCATCGTGATCGACGCCATGACCTTTGCAAGCGCCTGGCCCTCGAACAGATCCCGGGCGACGGCACGTGAAAGCACCGAAGCGGCACAGGCGCCGCACGCCTGCAACGATCGGCCGATGAGCAGGTTCGGCAGATCGCCCGCCATCGCGCACCACATCGTTCCCGCCACAAAGATGCCGAGCCCGATCAGGATCGGCCTCCGCCGCCCGAAGCGATCCGACAACGGGCCGGCGATCAATTGTCCGACGGCGAAAATGGCCAGAAAGACGGTAATGCTCGAGGTTACCGCCGCGCTGGATACGCGCAGATCGGCCGCGATCACCGGCAGCGAAGGCAGGAAGATATTGGTTGCCAGTATTCCGATCGCCGCGAGCGCACAAATCACCGCTCTGCTGGATGTCAATCTTTGTTGCGCCGGCTCTGCCGCAGGCACGGCCCCCGGAACGGCATCCATGGTCATACGGCCCGCCTCCCACTTTGTTGTCGAAATGCAGCGGGCACCGCATGCGGATCGCTTGCGCCGCGCGGCTCTGCCGCGACGCCGGTCATCCTGACCAAATGCTTTTGGGGTGTCGTCCTGCGAATGCCGGAGGAAGGCGCGAATATTCGCTGCTGCCGGATGCTGGGGCGCTTCCCGCGGTGCCTAAACCGCCAGCGGCGTCGTATAGCTCGCGACCAGCTTGACCAGGTCGGCCTGCCGGGCGGTGCCGGTCTTTTCAAACAGGCGGCTGACATGCGTCCTGACCGTGGTGTCGGCCACCCCGAATGCCTCGGCGACCTCAGGAATGCCGCCAACCTCCACGATCGCCAGCAAGACCCGCAACTCGGTCGGCGTCAGCCTGAACGCGCTGCCGATGGCTTCGGGCGCGGAGGCGACCGCGAGCGCCGCCTTGCGAACGAACAAGGCCACCGTGGCCGTGTAGACAACGCCGGCACGCCGACGCGCGCCTGACATCAGCGGCAGCGCGTGGGCCACGTAGCGCTCGCCGTCCTTGCCAGTCAGCGGCACCGCGATCCCCTTGATGCCGAGCGCGGCGTCGCCCTGCCCCGCGGCGGCAAAGACATCGCGCAAGGTCCGGTCAACCTGCGCGTCACGGGCAACGAGCCGCCCCCCGGCAAAATTCAGGATATCGCCGGCGTCGAGCAAGGCGTTGCCGGCGGCATTGGCGTGAATGAGACGTCCACCGGCATCGATCAGGTACATGCCCGCACCAAGCCCATCGAACGTGTCGACGAAGGTCGCGACTTCGGCAGCCTTGAACTCGAACATCCTGCCGATCAGGACGGCACGCCTGATATGCGGCGCGATCAACCTCATCTGCCGGCGCGCATGGTCGTCGACGGTGCCGTCGCGCTCGTGGCGGAAGATTCCGAATATGGCCGTGCTGACCGTGGTCCTGTCGACGACCGCGCTGACGAAGTCGACGAAGCCCTGAGGTTCGGCCCATTGGCGATACAGTTCACTTTGGGTGAGTTCTGCGAAAGGCATCAAATCGGTGGTGGCAACCGGCTGTTCGAGGTCGCCGAGAAAATGTCCTTCCGCGGATGGATAGATCTGTCGAAAAAACTCGGCCGGCAACGGCATCTGAAATCCGGTGCGATGGGGTATCGCGGCGTGATGTGCGCCGACATCCTTGCAGAAAAGCCCGCCTCCGGCGCCGCCGACAAAGTGAGCGACTCTTTCGATGGCATCCTCCCAGCGCGAGGGATCGATGGCCGCGTCGTAAACGACGCCGATCAGGTCGCTGAGTTGTTGCCGGTCAATTGAATTGTCTGACGCCAATTCCGAAACCGATCGCAGATGTGAAACCGTATTCATTCAGATACGCCTCGTTGAAAACATAGCGATGAAACCACTTTAAGTTTTTCCGATGATATCGACACGTCGTGCGCTCAAATAATGTTGATCGCGCTGGCACATCTACAGGGAATAACAGCCGTCCTCCGAATGGAGGATGGCTGCGTCGATCGCAGAGTGATGGCGATGTCACACAAGTCCTGATCCGGAAATGCCGGCTTGTCAGAACGCGACGCGGACGCCGCCACGGGCGGTGGCGGTGCGGCTCTGGTCGGACATCGCAATCCCTTCGACGGCGCCGAACAGCGCCACGTTCTTGCTGGTGTGATAGTCGAAGCCGGCGCCGAACACGGCGCCCACCGTGCTGCCCTTGCCCGGCGCCGCGAAGGAGAGATTTTGCCCGATCAAAACGGAGTCGACGGTGGTGTTGCCGACGCGTTGCAGCGCGATCACGCCGCCATGCACGTTGGTCTTCAGGGTGTGGTCGCCGCCGAAGAAATCCGTCGTCTTCGACACCTCGAGCTCGCCGCGCTCCTCGAAATTCTGCAGCGTGCGGCTGCCCACCGTGAGGTTCTGCGCCGAACCGGACTCGGCGTAACCGTCGAAGAAGCCCGCGACATAGCGCAGCCGCGCCGTCGGCATCAGCACATAGCCGTTGCCGATCCCGTAGCGGATGCCATAGGCGAGTTCCGGGCTGATGAACCAGCCGTTATATCGCGCGTTGGCGGTCTCCGTGGCACCGTTGTTGAGCACCAGCCGGTTCGACTTGTTGGAAGCGCTGCCGCCCTGCAACGTGAAATCGAGGAACTGCGCGGCCCACTCGAAGCGGCTGTAGGCGCCGCCGAACACGTAATCGGTATCGACGTGCTGCGAGTTGAGATCGACCGACAGCCTTCCCGATCCGCCGCCGACGAAGGCGCCGACCAGCCAGTCCGGCCGCAGCTTGCGGTCGATGCCGATGGCTGCACTCCAGGCGGTGTTGGTGGTGCGCAAGGTGGCCGCCGTTTCATCCTGGGTGCGCTGACCGCCAAAACTGTTGGCCCACACCGTGATCGGCGCAGGATTCATCAAGCTCGGAGCCTTGGTGAAGGGTCCCGCTTTGTCGCTCTCCGGCGCATACGCCATCGCCATCATCGAACCATTCGACGTCGGCGACATGCCGTTGAGACGCCCCTGCACCAGCGACGACACGCCACCGGTAAAATCCATCAGCGCGCGATCTGCCTGCGCCAAAGCGGTGGGATCGAGCGTGGCGAGCGTGGTCCCCACCACGACCGACGGATTGACGTTGTTGCCCGCGACCACGCTGGTGTTGATGATGCCGGTAAAGTTGATGAAGGTCGGAAGATTGATGGTCGTCAACGACGAGACGCGCGAAGGCGCACTGAGCGCGACGTTGACGACGTCATTGCCAAAGCCCATGTCGACGACGCCCGTGATGCGCGACCCTGCCCGCAACGTCAGCGTATCCGCCGCACTCGTCAGCTGGATCGCGGTGCCGCCGGTGCCGATGATGGCGCCGGAATTGTCGATCGTGCTGCCTGTGCTGACGTTGAAGGCCTGGATGCCTATACCGCCTGAGATGGTGCCGCTGTTGACGACATTCGCCACGCCGGCGAGGATGCCGAGATCTCTCCCCGAGATAGTGCCAGGCCCTGCGTTGTTGACGGTCGCAACAGTACCGCCTTCGATAGCTATTCTGCCGGAGATGATTCCGGAGTTGTTCACCGTCACGGCTTGTCCGCCGCCAACGCCGCCTTCTCCGCCTGAAATAACGCCGGTGTTGCTGGTGACGTTAATGTTGCCAATGCTCTGGATGCCGGCGAAGATGCCCGAGATCGTTCCGGCATTGGCTATATTGACCATAGCGCCGGGACCACCGCTGATTCCGATCCCACCCGAGACGATACCGGTTGCCCTGTTGGCCACCTCGGAGGTTCCTTGCTCGACGCGGATGCCCAGGCCGGTCGCGTTTGTGGCCGTGATCTGACCGGCGTTGTCGATATGTGCAACGCTCGCGACAATGCCGAAGCTCCCGCCGGTGATCGTGCCGCCCGTCATGTTGTTCACGGTGGCGGTGGAGGTGGCGGTGGCGGTGGCTGCGACGCCGCTTCCAGTTGTGCCCCCGGAGATGGTCCCGGCGTTGTTCACGGAGACAAGAGCACCCTCAATGCCGTTCAAGCCACCCGATATGGCGCCGGAATTAGTGACGCTGGCGACAGTTGCGAAGATGCCGACTTCGCCTCCCGAGATATTGCCGGAATTCGATACGGTCGCGTTACCGGCACTGACGCCCGATCCGTCGGTCCCGGCGCCTGAAATGGTGCCTGCGTTGGTCACGCTGACGGTGTCGGTGGCGCGGATGCCCGATCCACCCGAGATCGTGCCGGTGGCCCTGTTGATCAAATCAACAGCACCCGCGGAGACAGCGACGCCACTCGCGCCCGCCGAGATGCCGCCGGAATTGTCCACGGTCGCACGGGTATGCGCATTGATGCCGAATCCAACGCCCGCAATTATCCCGGTACTTTGATTGGTCACAGTAGCCGCAAGACCGGTATTGATCGCGCCCTCGACTGTGCCTGTTCCGAGGACTTGACCCGCGTTGTTGAGAGCAAGCGCGACAACGTTGATGCCGATGTGGCCCGAAATGACGCCCGTGCCGGCGTTGTTTACAGTCACATCGTTTCCAGCGTTGCCGGTCGCGATGATCCCGGAAGCATTGGTGCCTATGATGGTGCCGGAGTTGTTGAACGTTGCCCCGGTATCGAAGCGAACGCCGAACGAGGTCCCCTCCACCGTTGCGCCGGGTTGGATATTGTAAGTATTGTTGTTGTCGCCCGCACTGCCATAGCCAGCGATGCCATTTTGATTGACGGTCGTACCAGTGCACGTGACAGTCGCGTTGTTGACCGGCGACGTCGGATCGCATGCGGCCAGCGCCCGATCGCTCGTAACCACTGACGCGGCCAGCAGTGTCAGTAGTTTGGCGCGTCGTTGTATCGCGTACCGCGCACGGGAGTCTCGCATGGCCATCTCCAAAGGATTCCAACTCATGCGCGTGGACATACCGATCGCGCGCGAAACTGGCGTCCTACGAACCTAGGAGACGGCCTACCTGCTTTCGTTCTATTTCGACGAGTGAGATATTTTGGTCACGCGGCACCACGTCGCGCCGCGCGCTTGCGCGAACTCAGAACAGGCCCGGCAGCAGCATCGCCACGCGCTGGCGATAGCGGCGATAGTGATTGCCGAACAAAGCCGCGAGGTCGCGCTCTTCCAGCCAGATGCCGACGGCGATATAGGCCGTCATCACACTCGCAAACAGCAAGTGGCCCGCCGTCATGTCAGGCGCTGTCCAGAATGCGAGGAGGAATCCGAGATAGAGCGGATGACGGATCACGCGATACAGTCCTGGTGTCCTGAACTGAATCGCGGAGGTGATGCGGCCGGCAAAGTTCAACACGGTCTGCTTTCGCTCCAGCAGCTTGAAATGTCCGGTCAGGAAGGTAGCGAGCACCAACAGCCAGCCGAGCGCCGACAGCGACCGGAACGCTGCCACCGCCCGCGGGTCGCTCGCCTGCCAAACCAACGCAGGCAATGGCTGCCATGCCGCAAACAACAGGATCAATGTCAGGCTGGCGCACAACACGTAGGTCGCGCGTTCGAGCGGCGGCGGAACATGACCCGCCAGCACCCGCTTCAAGCCGCGCCGCGCCATGCCGCTGTGCTGCGCCATGAACAGACCGAGCAATTGCAGGTCGATGCAGAGCGCGACCGACGGGGGCCACACCGTGCCGGTATCGAGGCTCGTGGGAACGGCGACGCCGCTGACGAAACCGACAGCATAAAGCAGCGTCGCGGGAAAGATCGCATAGACGACGACGCCGTAGCCGATGCCGAGAAGTCTTCGAAGACTTCCCGGCGCCAGCCGACGGGTGCCGGGCCGCGACCGGTGGTCGACGATGATGGTCAAGTTATTTTCCAGTCACGTGAGAGCGTTTTCGAGCGAAGTGGGTACCGGTCGCGTGAAGAAAACGCGTCAAGCAAAAAGCTAGAGCCCGGTTCTGATTCAATCAAAATCCATACGGCTCTAGCAACGCACGAACGCGCGCCCTCGCCTACCTGATGTACCCGAACGTCGGATCGACGACGCCGTGGACGGCCGTTTCGATCTGGCTCCGTGCAATGCCGATATCGCGCAGCGCCCGATCGTCCATTTGCCGCAACGTTTTGATGGCTTCCCGGCGCGCCCAGTAGACCACCACGCCGTTCGCCCAGTTGCCGAGCATGCGGGCCAGGCCGGCCGGAGAACGCAGGGATGCAGGCTGGCCTGCGGCTGAGGAAATCATGGTCATGGGTCTTCTCCGTTAAGTCTACGCGGCAAGGCAATGCCGCCGGCGCAAACGCTGCGGACAGCGATTGCACCTGATGTGATGTCTGATTGCTCGCACCCCCTCGGTGCAATCTCAGTGTAATCTCGGACTTGATAGCGCTTAGATGATCCGATACGATCCTCGGTGCAAGTAAAACATTGCTCTCGGTGCAATAATGTCAAAGTTCGAATATCTGAAGCTTGCCGATACCGTCGCCGTGGAGATCGCCAGTGGCGCGCTCAAGCCCGGCGACCGGCTGCCGCCGCAGCGCAGTTTTGCCTATCAGCGCAAGATCGCGGTATCGACCGCGAGCCGGGTCTACACCGAGCTGCTGCGCCGGGGGCTCGTGGTCGGTGAAGTCGGACGCGGCACCTTCGTGTCCGGCGAAACCCGCCGCGGCGTAACCTCGCTGACCGAGCCGCGCGGCCAGCGTATCGACCTCGAAGTCAACTATCCGCTGCTGCCGAACCAGTCGGCGATGATAGCGAGATCGCTGGAAGGGCTGGAGCGGCCCGAAGCGCTCGATGTCGCGCTCCGGCAAACCAGCATCGTCGGCACCCAAGCGGCGCGAACCATTTCGGCCGAATTTCTTTCCCGCGGGGACTGGTCCCCGGCCGCAGACCAGCTCGTCTTCACCGGCAGCGGCCGGCAATGCATCGCAGCCGCGCTGGCGGCCGTGGTGCCGAGCGGTGGCCGCTGCGGCGTCGAAGCGCTGACCTATCCCTTCATCAAGGACATCGCCGCCCGCCTCGGCGTCACGCTGGTGCCGCTGGCGATGGACGAGGACGGCGTTCGTCCCGACGCTATCCAGAAGGCCCATCGCGAGGCGCATCTGTCGGCGCTGTACATCCAGCCGACGATTCAAAATCCGCTGGGCATGACGATGCCGCCGGCGCGCCGCGCCGACCTGGTGCGCGTCGTCGAGAAACTCGGCCTGCCGATCATCGAAGACACCGTTTACGGCTTTCTCGGCGATGAGACGCCGCTGGCGGCGCTCGCGCCCGATAGCTGTATCGTGCTCGATAGCCTGTCGAAGAAGGTGGCGCCGGGACTGGCGGTCGGCTTCATCGTTTCGCCGCCGCGCCTGCGCGAGCGCATCATGGCCTCGGTGCGATCAGGCGGATGGACCGCCTCGGGCTTCGCATTGACGGCCGGACAGCGGATGATGGGCGACGGCACGGTATCCGAACTGGTCCGGCTGAAACGGATCGACGCGGCACGGCGCCAGCAGATGGCGGCGAAATATCTCGCCGGCTTCGAGGTCCAGGCCAACATCCAGTCCTATCATCTCTGGCTGACCCTGCCCGCACATTGGCGCTCGCAAACCTTCGTCGCGGCCGCCGCCCGGCGCGACATCGCGCTGACGCCCTCGACGACCTTCGCGATTACGCCCGGACATGCACCCAATGCGGTGCGGCTCGCGCTCGGCGCCCCCACCACCGAACAGCTCGATACCGGCCTGCGTACACTCGCGGGGCTGCTGACCGCGAAGGAGGATTTCGATACGACCGAATAGACCTATCCGGCGAGTGCCCCCTGAACTCGTACGGCAACGGCGCTGCCGCGACAAAGCCGCCCTGGAAGACACGCCTGCGGCACGCACTCAGAACTTCCAGGAAAGTCCGCCTCGCAACGTTTGGCTGGTTAGGTTCACGCGATAGGTGCCGCCATCGGCAGCGGTGAAACTTTTGCCGCCAAAATCGTCGTAAATATATTGCAGGCGGCCGAGCAAATTCTGGGTAAAGGCGTATTCGACGCCGCCTCCAACCGAGAAACCCACATAGGTTGCAGGGATACGGTTCGCAGCTGGTTCACCGGGCGGAACGCCTTCCTGAAAACTGAAGCCTGCAATCGCAATGCCTCCGGTAGCGAACAACAACCATCGATCTGATGTGAATCCTGCCTTGCCGACAAAATGACTGTCCCACATCAAGCGGTAGGTGTTGGGCCCGGGAGGAAGTGGTACAGGTGCTGGCGGCGGATCTGCAATCGTGCCGTGTCCTTTCGCATTGGCCCAGCCGAAATCTCCTTCGAGCCCCAGGACAAACGGCCCCATCTGCTGGTTGTATCCCGCAAGAAGGCCTCCCACGAAGCCATCCGTTGGCGCGCCGGATTCGGTAAGCACGCCATTATCGAACACCCGCGACCGACCCCAGACGTATCCGGCGTGAGCGCCTGCGTAGAACCCCGACCAATTGTAAGCGGTATCCACGATCACCGGAGCTTTCGTGTAGATCGGAGCCGGCAAATCGGCGGCCGCGGCGGCACTTACGCCAACGACGACGCTGACGATGGCCGAAACCATGAACCTTGATGTTCGCATCGTGTCTCCTCACCTGGTTCCGACGAACCATTCAACGAGAAGAAGTCATAGCGGGGGAACCGTCCCTCCCTCGTCCCCCGAACGAATGAGATCAAAACGAATTCAAGGCAGTGTGGTGGAAATAGCGCGGTCCGACGTTCGCCTGGAATGGATTCGCAAGACTGCGGCGAACTTCGGTTTCGGGGCCCGAAACCACCGGCCACTCCGCGATAAAACCCTTTGTCTTGTAGGGTTCGATCTTGTCCCATTCGCTGAGCATGCGGCGGCTGAATTCCGGATCGGTGTACCAGAGCGTCCGCGGCGTCGCAAAACTGTCGACCATGACCAGCATCTTCTCGACCTCCGGCCAATGGCGATGCAGCGTCATCGGATAGCGGCGCGCGGTCCAGCTATTGCCGAGACAGATCACGCGCCTGACAGTGTTCAATCCCAGCGCGGCGTCGATGATCGGCAGCGAGAAGATGACGTTCTCGCCGGTGTTCATGGCACGATCTTCCCGCAGGATGATTTCCGCCGGGATGCCGCGCGCAATCATCGCATCCGCAATGATCTCGCATTCCGAACGTTTCGACCCCGGCGTGACCCCACCGCTGACGATGGCCCAGCGAAAATAGCCGTCGCGCCACAGCCGGCACGCTTCCTCGACGCGCTCGTCGACATCCGCGCGCGTGCCGAACACGAACAAGAGATCGGCCGGCCGCAACGGCGTCGCGACCAGATGCTGCGCGTTGATCGCGGCAACTTCGTCTTCGGTCGGCAATCGCTCACTTCGGTCGGTCATGACGCAGGTCTCTTGGCACTGGCCTGATGTCGGGGAAACACCACGATGCCGCGCGCCGCGCGTCCGGCGAAGTCACGTTTCATTGCGCTTGATTGCGCCGCCTCACGGCAGCAGCGTCGCCGGCAAGGCATCGAACGCATACGTCCGCGGCTTGTTGCGCCAGATGAATCCGCCCATCTGCCAGCCGAACAGGGCGGCAAATCCGACCAGAAACAGGGCGCCGCCAAATTCATGGGTGGCGACCGCTCTCGCCAGCAGTCCAGTGATCGCAATCGCAACCAGCGCCAACAGCAGACAGCCGCCGGCATAGGTGATCGGCCCGATGCCGCCGATCAGCGCGGGCTTGCCCCCCGCCCGCTCCACGCGCCGATGCAGTTGCACGATCAAAGCGCGGTAGTAGCGGTCCTGCGGCGTCATCAGCGCGACGGTCTGCCAGGTTGTCGAGAGTATCGTGATGCGCTGACCATTTTTGTGTTCGACATCGGCGCGATAGCGGCGCGATTGCATCGACACCGGCCGATACGACAGGCGGATCGCCGTAATTTCAGCGTAGGGCCAGACCGCGGACTTCCCCTTGGCCTGCCACGACAGCCCGGCGTCCGTCAGTTCGAATTCATGCGCCGATCCGATCAGCGACGCCTTGTAGGCGTAACGGGTTCCAGGCACGCCCTCGCCTGCTGCCGTCTGGTTCGGAAGTGAGGTTGGCAATCAAAAAATCCCTGTATCGACTACGCGCGGCCCGCTTGCGCGGCGAGCCGGCTTTACCTTACAAGCGGGACATGGCCGAGACGACCTATTTTCCGCGCCGCCTGATCCTGGCCGGCGCCATGATATCCGGCGTGTTGCTGGCGCTGGCCGTGCATATGCTCGGCGCGCGCTACGGCCTCGACCTCGGCGGCCTGTGGCGATCCGATACCCACGACTTCATGCCGGCGGGAGCCGCGATCGCGTGGTGGCTGATCGCGACCGTTGGCTTCTCCGGCGGCTATTTCACCGCCAATCTGATGCACAGCGCGGCATCCGGGCAGATTCCACTGCGGATGCGGCAATTCCTGATCGCGGTCGGCGTGCTGATCCTGGCCGGCGCCGGACAGGCCGCCTCCGCGCCCAGCCCGATCCCGACCATCTCGGGCGTGCTTGCCGGCCTTGCAGCTCTATGCCTCGGCGCCGTGATGGCATTTTGCGGCGCGCATTTCGCGCTGCGCAAGGCCTGAGCAGGCCCGTAAAACCTTGCCTCTAGGCAACGATGCGCTGGCGCGGTTTCGACAGCATATCTTCCACTTCGGCTGCGGGACGCGGCTTGCTGAACAGATAGCCTTGCGCTTGGGTGCAGCCCTCGCGGCGCAGCAGATCGAACTGCTCGTCGGTTTCGACGCCTTCCGCCGTGGTGACGATGCCGAGGCTCTTGCCGAGGCCAGTGACCGCGCGAACGATGGCCATGGAATCTTCGCGTGTGGCCAGTTCGGTGACAAAGGAACGGTCGATCTTGATCTTGTCGAACGGGAAACTGCGCAGATAGCTCAGCGAAGAATAACCGGTTCCAAAATCATCCAGCGAAATCCGGACGCCGAAGGCACGAAGCTCGTGCAGGACCGCAAGCGTCGTCTCGCTGTTTTGCAGCAGCACCGATTCGGTGATTTCCAGTTCCAGACGAAGCGCCGGAAGGCCGGATAGCTCCAGCGCCGCCTTCACCGACGACACCAGATTGGGATTCTTGAACTGCACCGGCGAGAGATTGACGGCGATGTCGACGTCCTGCGACCAGCCGGCCGCATCCGTGCAGGCCTGCCGAAGCACCCAGTCGCCGAGTTGAACGATCAGGCCGGTTTCTTCCGCCAGCGGAATGAAGTTGATCGGAGGGATCATGCCGCGCAGCGGATGCTTCCAGCGGACCAAGGCTTCGAATGCGACAACCTTGTCTTTGGCGATGTCGCGGATCGGCTGGTAGTGGATCTCGAATTCATTGCGCTGTAATGCGGCGCGCAAGTCGAGCTCCAGCAGGCGCCGCGCCTGCGCACGGGCATCCATTCCTGTCTCGAAGAAGCGGTACGTCCCGCGTCCGTCGGCCTTTGCACGGTAGAGCGCGAGATCGGCCTTCTTCAGCAGTTCATCGGGATTCTTGCCGTCTTCGGGCGCCAGCGAAATGCCGATGCTGACGCCGATGACGAGTTGATGCCCGCTGATCGTGTAGGGCTCGGAAATCCGTTCGACCATGTGGCTCGCGAGCAGAGCGACGGCGGAAGGATCGCAATCCTTGCAGAATTGAACGATCGCGAATTCGTCGCCGCCCAGCCGGGCGACAGTGTCGTTGTCGGTCACGCACGCGCCAAGCCGGCGGCCGACCTCCATCAGCAACGCATCGCCGATCGGATGCCCGAGCGAGTCGTTGATCTCCTTGAAATGATCGAGATCGAGGCACAGCACTGCAAGCTGGTCGCTGCGCTTGACGAGCCTCAAGGCCTGCTCGAGTTGCTCGCGGAACAGCGTCCGGTTCGGCAGATTGGTCAGCGCGTCGTGACGCGCCATGTGCGAGATCTGTTGCTGGGCCAGCTGCCATTCGGTGATGTCTTCGAAGGTTGCGACCCAACCGCCACCCCGCATCGGCTGATCGACAATGCGGATCGAGCGCCCGTATTGAATGATCGTCCTGGTCGCGGTATTACCGGCTTCCGCCTCTGCGATCAGACCGGCCACGAGTGCCTCGGGATCGCCGTCCCACCGTCCGGCGGATTTCAGATCGTTGAGAACGTCGATCAGCAAACGACCCTTGAGTGGCACGCCGGTCCGCCCCATCATCTCGCTGTAGCGCTCGTTGAACAGCACGATGCGACCCTGCGCATCGAACATGCAGAGTCCCTGCGACATGTTTTCGAGCGCCGTATCCAGGACGACCTTCTGCCGATGCAGTTCGCCTTTCGAGCGGCGGTCGATCACCGAAACCGCCAGCGACATGCAGAGAATGATCGCGGCGGCGGCGGCCGTCATGAATGACATCGCTTGCGGAGGAATGGTGAGTCCTCCGTCACCGACGAGGCTGGGATCGGGGATCAGCGTGATCGCGCCCATCCCGGTGAAATGATGCGAGACGATCGCGACCGTGAGCAGCACGGTGGCCGCCGCCACGCGGCCGGTACTCTCGCGCTGGCTGGCGACAAGCAACGCCAGTGCTGCGAACACGCTTCCGAACAGGATTGAAGCCAGGACGATGCCCGGCGACCAGACAATGAGGGCCGGAATCTGAAGCGCCATCATGCCGGTGTAATGCATGGCGGCGACACCGGCGCCGACTACCGCGCCGCCGATGGCGACGCCCCATTTGTGCAATTCGGACAGCGCTATCCATAGGCCAGCGGCCGTCACGCCAACCGCAAACACCAGCGAAAGCAGGGTAATGGCAACATTGTATCCCATGGTCATTCCGGGATCGTAGGCCAGCATCGCGATGAAATGCGTAGCCCAGATCCCGCAGCCGCTGACGACGGCGTCGAGCGCAATCCAGATCGCACGGGAGCGGCCCGATGAGGCCTTCGCCCGATGGAACAGGCTGATGGCGACAGCGCTCGCAAGCAGACAAACGGCGCCACCCAGCGCGACCAGGCGAAAATCGTGTTCCGTCGTCAGGCAATTCAGGACTTGATACATTTCGGACCCCTAATGGTCCAAAAACAACACGTTATTCGTTTATCTGGGGTAACCCGCCAAAACCTCGCTGCGCCGATGGTGAACAAAGGTTCAAAATGCCGCGCGCGCCGCATTTTGCGGCACCGGATTTCCGTAATTGTGCGGAGATTTTGCGCGGCATCGCAGGTCGCCGGGACCCGGCGCAATCCCTGCGCGAAGGCGGTCTCTGCGCGGCGTTTTGCCTCAATAACGCGAAATAATCCGCTCGCGACCGGGCAGCTGGCCGGGCTTTCCGGTCGCCCGTTCCTGGCCTAACGCCTGGCCCGTAATCGCCGCGGGCAGCGAGCCCAAATGTTCCTGAAATGACCCCGAAACGCCCAAAATGGAACATCGGACGGTGCGACGAAACCATCGCCGGGACGCCGGAGCGTGCGACTCAAACCCGCTAACGCGGGCGGCATATGTAAGCCGTGTGACAGCGGCGGCGCATCAGGGCGGAAGCTGGGCTTGTCAAGGACTGCACAACGCTACGGTTTTAGCTTATGTGTCTCCACGAACGGTGCATCTGGCCGTCGTCTGTCGCCCTTAGCGACAGGTTTTTTGCCGCCCCGCCGGGAGGATGAATGCATCGGCTGCTGACCACGCTGAAGCGTGGCTTCAAGGAGAAGATCGGCTGGAAACGGCTTGGGATCGCTGCGAGTCTCCTCATTATCGTATTTGCGGTCACCACGCTGGTGCGAACCTTGAAGGGGGTCGACAGCGGGGTCATCCTGACAGCATTGACGGACATTGCTCCGCATCGGATCGCGATGGCCGCGCTGTGCGTGGTCGGCGCGTTTTGCACGCTGACCTTCTATGATTTCTTCGCGTTGCGGACCATCGGCAAGACCCATGTGCCGTACCGGATCGCGGCGATGTCGAGCTTCACCAGCTACACCATCGGCCACAACATCGGCGCCACCGTCTTTACCGGCGGCGCGATCCGGTTCCGGATCTATTCCGATTACGGCCTGACCGCGATCGACGTCGCCAAAATCTGCTTTCTCTCCGGACTGACGTTCTGGCTCGGCAACCTGTTCGTGCTCGGCTTCGGCATGGCCTGGCACCCCTGGGCGGCGTCGGCGATGGACCTGCTGCCGCCGTCGATGAACCGGCTGATCGCGATCGGCTGCCTCGCCGGCATCGGGGCCTATTTCGTCTGGCTGATGATGGGCGAACAGCGCCGCGAACTCGGCCAGAACGGCTGGAAGGTGGTTCTGCCCTCCGCCCGGCTGACGCTGCTGCAGGTCCTGATCGGCGTCGTCGATCTCGGTTTCTGCGCGCTGGCGATGTACCTGTTGATGCCGACCGAGCCCTATATCGATTTCGTTTCGCTGGCGGTGGTGTTCATCCTGGCGACGCTGCTCGGCTTTGCCAGCCACGCGCCCGGCAGCCTCGGCGTGTTCGACGCCGCGATGCTGGTGGCGCTGCCGCAGTTCAGCAAGGAACAGATGGTCGCCACCCTGGTGGTGTTCAGAATCCTGTATTTCCTGATCCCGTTCGGCATCTCGATTTCGATCATGGGAACGCGCGAACTCTGGCTCAACGTGGTCCTGCCCTGGCAGGAACGCCGCCGGCTCAGCGAGGCCTGCACCGCAAAGGCGCGGGTGCGACAACCCGTCAACAGCCGGCAGCCCTAAGCCGGTCACAGCGTCGTTATCCGCACGATTGGGTTCATCTGACCGGTTCTCTTATTTCCGCCTTACCGCTAACGTCAAAGGCGCCATGGCTGGAATTCTCTCACGCTCGCTGATGACCATCGCGCTGCTCGCCAGCGTGCTGGCCGGGATAATCGCCTCGTCCGCGCAAGCGCAGATCGCGGCGGGCGACGGCCCCTTGCAGATCTCGTGGGAGGTGCGCAACCGCTTCCGGCTGTTCCGCGAGGAACGGGATTTCCTGCTGCACACCGACAGCGGACGCGGCCGGACCGTGCTCGCCGCCGAACAGGCGCTGGAGCTGCAGAGCGACGGCCGCGGCTGGGCGCGCAACACCGTGAACCGGCTTTGCATCGATCTCGCCGGCCGCGTCAGCGAGCCCTGCAGCCGCGACAACGTCAAGGAAAGCTATCTGACGCCGATCGACCATCCGGTCGTAGTCCGCCTCACTGGGCCGGTCCCGGTCGGCGCCACCTGCGCCTGGTCGTTCGACGACGGCGACGCGCCGCAGGTCTCGACCTTCGACTGCGCCGAGCCGGTTAACCTGCGGGTCCGCTACGGCCGCACCACGGTGGCGACCGTCGACGTCTCCGCGGGCTCCGACGGCAGCCAGCGCGTCTCTACCGAGATCGCGGTGCGCGACATCTTCATCGCCGGCCTCGGCGACAGCGTCGCTTCCGGCGAGGGCAATCCGGACCGCCCGGTGGCCTTGGCCGACGAAGGCTTTTGCTTCCGCTCCTATCTCGGAACGGCGACGTCGCAATATTACCGCCCGAGCCGCGCCGGCTACAAAGGCGGGCGCGCCTGCGAAGCGCCGGACCTGCTGCCGGTGTGGCAGAAGCAGAGCGCGCTCTGGTTCAACCCCGCCTGCCACCGTTCGCTCTACAGCTATCAGACCCGCACCGCGCTGGCGCTCGCCGTGCAATATCCGCACATCGCAGTGACCTATCTGCCGCTGGCCTGCACCGGCGCCACCATCGCCGACGGGCTGTTCGGGTCGCAGCGCGCCCGCGACTGTCCGCCATCGAAGGCCGGCGCGTGCAGCGGCACCGTCAACAGCCAGCTGACCGAGTTGCGCGATGCCCTGACCGCCGCCAAACGCCGACAGCCCGACCGCAAGCTCGACCTGGTGCTGCTGTCGGTCGGCGCCAACGACATCTATTTTTCCGGGCTGGTCGCGGACGTCATCGTCGACACTGCGACCGAGCGCGCGCTGTTCCGGCGCAGCGGCGTGATGGCGACCGTCGACGATGCCCGCGGCGCGCTGATACGCGACCTTCCGCAGGGGTTTGCCAAGCTGCGCGAGGCGCTGAAGCCATTGGTCGGCGACATGGCGCGGGTGATCTACACCTCCTACGCCAACCCGACCCTGGCGCAAGGCGGCGCGCCCTGCCCCGGCGGACGCGCCGGCTTCGACATTCACCCCTCCTTCAACGCCCAGCCGCAGCGGCTGGCCGCGGTGTCGAACTTCGTCGAAGGCGAATTTTTGCCGCAACTGAAAGGGCTGGCGCTGTGCCAGTCCGGCATCCTGTGCCGCAATCCGCGCGCCGACCGCATGACCTTCGTCGACAGCCATCAGGCTGCGTTCGCCAGCCCCGGGTTTTGCGCGCGCGCCGAGAGCGATCCGGAATTCGACCGGCAGTGTTTTTCGGCAACCGGCGACAGTTTCAATCCCGATATCGTCACATCCGCCAGCCAGCCGATGCTGTGCAACCGCAGCCCCGGCGAATACCGCGCCTACCTGCCGCGCGCGCGCTGGATCCGCGACGCCAACGACAGCTATTTCGCGGCGATGTCCTATCCGCAGGGCCTCCCGTCCTCGATGCAGCCCAACGATATTCACGATGCGACCTGGGGCGTGTTGTCGGCGGTCTATGGCGGCGCGGTGCATCCCAGCGCCGAAGGCCACGCCGCAATGGCCGATGCAGCCTTGCCGGCCGCCGCCGCCGTGCTGCAACTCGATGGCACCGGGCCAGAGGCGATCGCGCAGCCGGTGCCGGACCAGCGCTAATTTCTGTGATCGGAACGCGGTTTAGCATTCTCGCGGCGCGATGCGCCCGGAGTTTTATATTTCGTTGTCCCTCCGAAAATCAGAGGGCGCAGGGAATGCCGGGTGCGCGCTGCACCCGCGGTCTCGCGTGCAATAGTTGCAACAAAAGTGCGCACACGAGCATACAGGTCAGCGGAGAACACTCCGACATTCCCTGCGCAATGGCTTTACGGCTTATACGAGGTCGTCCTGGTGACCGGCTTTCTTGCCACCATCGCCATTGGAAGCTTTCGCGCCCGCCAACTTGACGCCAGCACCGGGGCGTCGAACCCTCACGACTTCACCGTACGCAACGACATCGCTCGTCCACGCAAAAGTTGCGCCGACATCATCGCGTCCACCGCGACCTCCCCTCGTTCGTGACGACGGCCGACGCCCCTCTTGGCGGGAAAGGATGCGTATGTCGTACAGCTGCTTCTACCTGAGCGGCAAGCGGATTATTTTCACACCCAGGGATTGATCAACATATAGCGTGATTTGCCCGTCGAGGCTGAGCAAGTAGTCGGGGCGCTCTCGACCTTGTAGAACGCCGTTCTCTCCATGCGGCCCCAAAGCAAAGTCGACAGAATTTTCTATGCATCGAAGCGCGCAATGGCGAAACAATTTCTCTACCGTTGAGCGCTGACCGAGTTCTTGCTCAGCCTCGTCGGGTTGGGGCAGGTATGGCGGTCAGCGCTGGAGAAATTTGTTCGTCATTGCCGGTGCGGAGACGTGGAAATGTCTGTCATCGGTCATTCTCAGGACAACCTGTCACAGAAATTGGCGTGTCTCACTTACGGGGTGCAGTCCAGCACTGTCACCGTTATTCCTGGCCTTTAGCCGATGAGAAAGCAAAACACGAAGCGACCATTGATCTGGCGCAACGTGCAGCTCGGCAAAAGCAGAAACACTGTTCTATGCAGCGCCGAACCGTGGATAGAATTACCTCGCACCGGGGAAACATGCGACATAACAACCGACAGCCCGCGCTGAAGCGATCCTTGCTTGTACTGACAATAGGTCTGAGCACCTTCGCCCACGCGCGGGCCGAGCAGCAGCGGAACGGCAAAGACATGTTGCAACAGCTGTGCGCCCGCTGTCACTCCGTTGGCAGGACCGGTGCCAGCCCCAACCGGCAGGCACCGCCCTTTCGCAGCTTTAGCGAAACCAAGCTCTACGACGACGATTTCTTGCAACGACTGCAGGATGGCTACAGCAGCATCCATCGTTTTATGCCGACCTTCCGTTTCAACCGCGAGGATGCGGAGGAGGTCGTCAGATACATGAAGTCAATTCAGGAACAATCCAAGGCTAAATAGCCTGCGCATTTCTGCGGGCTTTCGGGCATTGCGCGGGTCAAGGGCCGCGACGTTGCCGCTGTCAACGTGCTTTCCACATGGCCCTGCCGATCAAACGACCGGCTCCAACATTTGACGAGGCCGCGAAATTATCCTCGTGATTGATGCTCGTCAGTTGCTACTTTTGCTGAACACGATTCAGATAATCGACGACAGCGAGGATGCGTGTTCGCACGACGACTTCCGGGCTTTGCTCCGGCCCGGCCATCTTCCAATAAGACGGATCAACATAGTGAGGCAAGTTGACAATGGGGTTGAATCGCTCGCCCCAAATTGGCATTTCACGATTGCCGTGAGCCGGAATTGTTTTCGATCCATATATCGTTTCATAGACAGCGTTGGTGGGAAAGACCCCGTTGTTGTTTCTGGCCAACATCGTCAGATCGGCAGGAGGTATCTTGAGCTGGTCGCTGACCGGTCCTTTGCCCTTTGCATCCGTACCGTGACAACTCGCGCACGAAGACTGAAATTCCGACTTGCCGATATCGACGTCTTCAGCCTGAGTTGCCGCAGCGAAACCAGCGGTAAGACATGTAATTATCAGCCCTTTTACACCACATTTTATCATGTTGCGCTCCGACGCTGGCCAGGAAGGCCTTGTTTAGCCGCTTTGCCACGCCGATAGTTTGACGCACATCAAGAACTGCTTCAGGTGTGAGCCATCCTGACACAATTGTTGTCTCACCCACTCATGCCGAACCACAACAAGCTCGAATTACAGTGACAGTGCATTTATCTCTCACGTCAATTAAATGCGCTGTCATCGTAATTGGTAATTGCACGAGAATACAGAGACCGCCTTCGGGCGGACTTTTTGTTTGCCCGTCCCTTGCGCTCGCCTACACTTCCCGTCACATGACCTGGCGGCGCGGGGAAAAACGGAACATGGCCAAGACCAAAATATCGAGCCCCGATCTCGCCTGGATATTCCTTGAGAGACTGAAGGCGTTCAAAGACTGCCACGTGTCTATCGACTGAAGGCCGACTAAGAATCCAGATCGCGGATCCCCCCGTTGCTTTCGCCTTCAATGCGTTTAATTACGGTGACAGTGCATGACCGAAGCCATTGTCCGCTCCGCGGCAGAACACGATCTGCCCGAGGTATTGAACCTTTACCGACATCTTCATCCGCACGATCCTCAGCTGGAGACGTCTGCTGCTGAGCGCGTCTGGTCGACGTTGCTTACATCCAACTTCACCACCGTGATCGTGGGCAAGCGGCGGAACTGCTTGTATCTTCGTGCACGCTCGCGATCGTCCCTAACCTGTCTCGAGGCGGTAAATCATATGGGGTGATTGAAAATGTAGTCACTCACGCCGACTACCGCCGGCTGGGGCTCGGCCGACGGATTCTTGCTCATGCGCTCGATGTTGCCTGGCAGGCCGATTGCTACAAAGTCCTACTGGCGACGGGTTCGAAGCAGGAGACCACCCCGCGCTTCTATGAGGGAGCGGGCTTTCGTCGTGGGGGCAAAACCTACTTCGAAGTACGCCGTCCTTAGCCGGCGGTTTTGGGTATCGCGGTGACCGTGCTGGACCGCGCCCCGTAAGCGAGACCCGTTAACCTTTTACTTTGCCGCTGGCGGAACTGCAGGGCCTTTCTTCGCCACGGGCGCCGGAGCCATTTTCGGCGCCGGAGCAACAGGCCTCACCGCCGCGGCCTGTGCCGGAAGATATTTCTGGATAATGGCGGGATCGACCTGCGCCATGTTGGTATCCGGCAGGCGCTCCCAGGTCTCGTCCTGGCCGAACAGCGATATTCCGAGGAAGCCGCGCATGATCAACTTCTGGCCGTCGGCGCTGACGGTCATCTTGGCCTTGTAGATCTTGCCGTCGCGCGGATCGAGCACGTTGCCGTTCTCGTATTTCAATCCGTCGCGCTTCATGTCGCGGATGAAGGAGATGCCGAGCACCGGCGCGTTCTTGCGGTCGTCGGTGCACTTCGAACAGATATCGATCTTGTTCGGATCTTCGCCGGGAAGCAGAAACGTTTTCGCGATCACGCCCTCGAAGATGCCGTCGTGGTCGACCACGAGAAACCAGGCCACCGGCTTGTTCTTCTCGAGCTTCTGCCACAGCCCGGCCGCCGAGGGCTCCTGCGCGGCGGCCGCGGAGACAAAGGCCAACGCCATCACGAGCGGCAGTATCAGTCGAAGTCCGGCAAACACATTTCGCAGTGCATTTCGCATTATGGCCACCTGAATAATTCACCAAATGAATGGCCGCAGACTAAGGCCATTTCGCGGACGGTTCCAGTGCCGGACAACAGAACACGGGGCCGCGGCAAGCACGGTGCGGTGTGATCGGTCATATTTCGGTTGGAATCAGTTGACCCCGAGTTTCTTCTGCAGGCTCGACGACGAGGTCGTGTACTGGAACACCAGCCGCTTGTCCGGATAGACGTAACGATGCGCCTTCTGCGACATCAAAGCGCCTTCGTGGAATCCGGAGAGGATGAGTTTCAATTTTCCGGGATAGGTGTTGATGTCGCCGATGGCGAAAATGCCGGGAATGTTAGTCTCGAACGAAGCGGTCTCGACCGGCACCAGATTGTTCTCCAGCGCAACGCCCCAGTTGGCGACCGGGCCGAGCTTCATGGTCAGCCCGAAGAACGGCAGCATGGTATCGCAGTCGACCTTGGAGACCGCGTTGGCGTTGTCCTTCATCACGGCGCCGGAGAGCTTGCCGCCCTCGCCTTCGAGCGAGGTGACCTGACCGATTTTCAGATCCATTTTTCCGGAAGCCACCAGCGCGCGCATCTGCTCGACGCTGTGGGGTGCTGCGCGGAAATCGTCGCGCCGGTGCAGCAGCGTCACGCGCTTGGCAATCGGGTGAAGGTTGAGGGTCCAGTCGAGCGCGGAATCGCCGCCGCCGACGATCAGAATATTCCTGTCGCGGAACTGCTCCATCTTGCGCACGGCGTAGAACACCGAGGTGCCTTCATAGGCCTCGATGCCCGGCACCGGCGGGCGCTTCGGCTGGAACGAGCCGCCGCCGGCGGAAATCACCACCACCTTGCACTCGAACACCTGGCCGGCATCGGTGGTGACGCGGAAACCGGGATCACCGATCTTCTCGATCGTCTCCACCATCTCGTTGAGATGGAAGGTCGCGCCGAACGGCTTGATCTGCTCCATCAGCGCTTCGGTCAGGCCGTGGCCGGTGACCATGGGAATGCCGGGAATGTCGTAGATCGGTTTTTCCGGATAGAGCTCGGCGCACTGGCCGCCGATCTTGTCGAGGATGTCGACCAGATGCACCTTCATGTCCAACAGGCCAAGTTCGAAGACGGCGAACAGTCCGCACGGACCTGCGCCAATAATCAGCACATCGGTTTTGATCGCTTCGCTCATATCAGCTTCTTTTCGGTTGAACTTGGCGTGAAGGTTTGGCGTGAAGGTTTGGCGTGAAGGTTTGGCGTGAAGGTTTGGCCTGTAGCTTTTTGTTTTGACGCGTTTTCTTCACGCGAACCGGGTTCCGGTTCGCTCGAAAACGCTATAGCCAACGCAGCGCCAACAGGAAAGCCATAATATGGCGTCCAGGGCGGCGGCAACCCCTTGCCGACACTCGACAACTAAGCTGTAACGGCATGAAACATTCGGAGAAGGCCCGTGAATGCCCCGGTGAACGCCCCCTTGCGCCCCGACGCGACCCCGCGTCTGGAGGATTTTCCCTACCGCCTGTCTGATAACGTGCGCTTTGCCGACCTCGACCCCAACCAGCACGTCAACAACGCTGTCTATGCGACCTATTTCGAGACCGGCCGCGTCACGCTGATGAAGGACCGCAGCTACGGGCTGATGCCGGATGGCGTCACCTGGATCATGGTCCGGCTAGACATGCACTTTCGCGCCGAACTGCGCTGGCCCGGCACCATCGAGATGGGCCTCGGCGTCGTCAAGTTCGGCCGCACCTCGGTGACCTTCGATCAAGTGGTGTTTTCTGCGGGCACATGCATCGCCTCGGCGCGGTCGGTGTCGGTGCTGCTCGATGAAGCAACCCGCAAGCCGACGGCGCTGACGCCGGAGATCCTGAAAAGTTTCCAGCCCTGGATCAGGCGCGGCGTGAACCCGCGCGACGAGACCTGACATGATCCGCGCGGTTCGGCTGGCGATCCTGGTCCTTTGCCTGATCGTCTGCGCCACGCTGCAGCCTGCCGCCGCCGATGAATTTTACCGCGAGGATTTGCGGATTCCCTTTGCCGCCGCAGGTCCGCGCGGACTTGAGGCGCTGCTGATCCGTCCAGCTGGCGCAAGGCCATATCCGCTTGCCTTGATCAGCCACGGCACCAACGCCAAGGCCGAACTTCGGCAGAGCCTGACCCCTTACCGATATTACCGGCAGGCCGTTGAGCTGGCGCGTCGGGGTTTTGCCGCTGTTGTCGTGATGCGGCGCGGCTATGGCGATTCCGGCGGCGACTACGCGGAAGGAAAAAGCTGCTGCAACATGGCCGGCTTTCTGCGCACGGCGAAGGCGGATGTCGAGGATCTGCGAGCAGCGATCGCGGCGATGAAGCGTCGCAACGACGTCACCACGCAGGGAATGATTGCCGTTGGCGTCTCCACCGGCGGCTTCGCCACCGTTGCGCTTGCATCCGACTCGCCCGCGGGGTTGGCCGCCGCCATCAATTTCGCGGGCGGAATCCGCCGCGACAATGGCGAGGCGAACGATCCTCGCACAGCCGGCGATCAGGATGCGCTGGTGGAAACCTTTCGGATGTTCGGCGGCAAGTCCGGCGTGCCGATGCTGTGGATTTATGCGGCGAACGACAGTTATTTCAGTTCGGAGCTGGCGCATCGGATGTTCGATGCCTTCAAGGCCGGCGGCGGCCGGGCACGGCTGGTCGAGGCGCCGGCATTCGGCCGCGACGGCCATTCGCTGTTCGGCTCCGGGACCTCGAACTGGCTAGCTACGGTCGACGATTTCCTGCGCGAGCAGAATTTGGGCTTGCGCGAGCCGCTTGCGCCGCCACCCCTCCCGGCGGTTCCGATACCGCCGCAGTTTAACGGGCGAGGCCGCAGCGCCTTTGCGGAGTACCTGGCCGCAGGCGCGCACAAGGCCTTTGCGGTATCGCCAAAGGGCCTGTTTGGCTATTCGACCGGGTCACGATCAGCCCTCAAGGCAAGGGCTGAGGCCCTAGCCGCCTGTGCAGAATATGGACCGGACTGCGCGGTCTATGCCGTCGACGACGAACTGGCCGCGACGGCAGACGGCGTTCACTGACCCAGCCTCAAGCCTGACGCTCCGGCGTCGACACCACAAGGCCGTCGAGTTCGTCGCTGACCTTGATCTGGCACGACAGCCGCGAATTCGGCCGGACGTCGAAGCCGAAATCCAGCATGTCCTCTTCCATCGGCGTCGGCGCGCCGACCTTCTCGCGCCAGGCTTCGTCGACATAGACATGGCAGGTCGCGCAGGCGCAGGCGCCGCCGCATTCGGCTTCGATGCCCGGAATGGCGTTGCGGATCGCGGCTTCCATCACGGTCGCGCCGTTTTCGACTTCGATGGTTCGTTTTTCGCCGGAATGGTCGACAAAGTGAATTTTGGCCATGATCGCTCGTGCTGCCGGAATTCGTAAAGGAGGGTCCCGGCAGTCCCTATAACGGGTCGATCCACACAGCGCCAGCGCTGGGGGCGAAAACCTGACAGGGCATTTTCCGGGGATTTTGGCCGCGTCCCGCTCAGGAACGGCGCAGGACCGCCTCGATCGCCGTCCGTGCCAGCGCGACCGCGTCGGCAAGCTCGGTGAGCCGGTCGGCAGGATCGGCGCCGCTGGCCATCACCGTCTCCAGCCGGGCGGTCGCATCGGCGACGGCAAACGCGCCGATGGCGCGGGCGGAGCCCTTTAACGTGTGCGCCAGCGCGCGTGCATCCGCCGGCATGGTGGCGAGGGTGCCGACGAGGCTGGCCGACTGGGCCGCGAACATCGCCAGCACTTCCTGCTCCAGACCTGAGTCGCCGAGCGTCATGCGCTTGAGATGGTCGAAGTCGATCGGACCGTCATCGGGGGCGAGCGGCGGCGATGGCATCCATTGTACCTGTTCGAGATGAAGTGGCATGGCCTACCCGAATTCTCCCGCCGCACCGATTACCGCAGGGTCGTTTTGGCAAGCCAATCATGGAACTGGTTAACGGAACGTTGCGCGAATTTGCCCCGACTTCGCCTTGTTTTTGACCGTGAGTCGCCCCAATCGACAGCCTCCCACAAGAAATTTGTGTATCCGTAAGGCCTTAACGCACAAAGCTGTTAACGATGATTAAGAATGTCTTAATCGCGGCCATTTCATTCGTATCGCTCACCTCATAGGATGTTTGCGGATGTAGCGAACAAGCGGGCCCAGGGTTTTTGTATGGGCGTGCTTGCGCGTCTCGGCGGGTTATGACGCCGGCTTCGATCTTGCGGGGACGTTAGCAAGAACGGCCGGATGCGTAAAAGTATAGAGGGCTCGGACTGAACATGGCGAACAATCCCAAGAAGGTCAAAGATCCCACCGAAGTAGCGCTTTCCGCCATTCAGGAAGCGTTGAACATCAGCGATACGACCGTCGACAGCAGCCGAAATTCGATCAACAACGAAATGGCGCCGCCGCCCATTTCCTCCGCCGCACCGTCATATTCCGAATCGCCCTACGACAACCGTGACACGCGCGCGAACACCGACCGCGGCGTGTTCGACCAGATCGAGGAGCCGCGCGCATCGCGCCGCCCCGCCAACGACGATCGCGAAACCATCGGACAGATCCTGCAGGCGATCCAGAAGGGCCGCCCTGCTCGCAGCGTCTATACGCTTGCCACCGCCTTCGGCGTCGTATGGCTGGTCGGCTGTGCGCTTTTGACCGTCAGCTTCCTGCCCTCGCTGCAGGCCGCGATCGGCCAGAGCGGCGGCGTGCTGGTGCTCGGCGGTCTCTCCGCATTGTTCTTCGCGCCGGTGCTGTTGTTCTATTTCCTCGCCAGCCTCGCCTGGCGCGGTCAGGAAATGCGGATGATCGCACAGTCGATGGCGCAGGTCGCGATCCGCTTCTCCGAGCCGGAAAATGCCGCCGCCGATTCCATGGTGACGGTCGGCCAAGCCATCCGCCGCGAGGTCGCGGCGATGGGCGACGGCGTCGAACGCGCGATCGCGCGCGCCGGCGAACTGGAAACGCTGGTCGCGAACGAAGTCTCGGCGCTGGAACGCGCCTATAGCGACAACGAAGTGCGCATCCGCGCGTTGCTGCAGGACATCGCCCATCAGCGCGACAACCTGGTCGGCCAGGCCGAGCAGGTTCGCAGCGCCATTTCCGGAGTGCAGATCGACTTGCGCCACGATATCGCGCTGATCTCGGACGCGATTGCGTCGCGCGTCGACGAAGTCGCCAAGAGCATCACCGGCGCACTTGAAGAGCGCGGCCAGCACATCACCTCGGCGCTGAGCCATGCCGGCGACAACATGATCCTGGCGCTCGGCGAGCGCGGCGGCGACCTGCTCGACCGCCTCGAGGAAGCCAGCGCCGAGACCACGCGCGCCGTGCTCGACGCCTCCGAACGCCTGACCACCAGCCTCAACTTCAAGACCGGCCACGTCCATGACGAGTTCGTCGATCTGGCCGATCGCGTCCACGAGATGCTGAACGAGCGCATCGACCGCATCACCGGCGAATTCGAGCAGCGCTCCTCGACCATCGTCGACGGCATTTCGGATCGCACCGAACAGGTCCACGACTCCTTGAAGAATTCCTCCGACTCGCTGCTGCTCGAACTCGAGCTGCGCTCGGGCGATCTCGTCAGCAAGATCGACGATGCCGGCAATCGCCTCGCGACCCAGATCCTCTCCTCCGGCGACAAGGCCAGCGACGCGCTGGATGTCACCGTCAACACCCTGGTCGCCAAGGTGATCAGCCAGACCGAGACCGCGCACGACTCACTCTCGCTGCAGATGAACGCCTTCGACGAACTGGTGAAGAACCAGGGCGGCGAGCTTGCCGAAAAATTCACCCGCGACAGCGGCATGCTCGGCGCGCTGATCACCCGTCACATCTCCGAGTTCGACCGCACCGTCAAAACCTTCGGCGGCGAGATCGTCGAGCGCATGGGCGCGCGCACCCAGGAGATCGGCGACAGCCTGAAGAACTACGTCGACACCTTCGACACCCGCCTGAGCTCGAACGGCGGCGAGATCACCGCCTCGCTGGATCAGCGCCTGCTGCAGTTCGAAACCACGCTCGGCAATCGCGTCACCAACCTCGACACTTCGCTCGACACCAAGATCAAGTCGTTCGACGAGACCATCGACGGCCGCCTGAAAGCGCTGGAAGTGACCTTCGACACCCGCGCCAAATCCGTCACCGAAACCATCGACGGCCGCCTCGGCACGCTGTCGACCTCGCTGACCGATGGCGCCGCACAGGCGATCCAGTCGATCGACTCGCGGCTTGGCCTGCTCACCTCGACGCTGACCGACGGCACCGCGCAGGCGCTGGCGGCGGTCGATCATCGCATCTCCAACGTCATCGAAACCGTCGACGGCCGCAGCACCCACCTCACCGACACCATCTCGGCCCGGTTCCAGGAAATCAGTCAGGGCATCGAGACCCGGGTCGGCGCCATCGCCGGTGACATCGACACCCGCGTCGCGCAGTTCGAAGACCTGCTCGGCTCGCGCGTCGAAGCCGTGGCCGGCCGCATCGAAAGCAGCGGCCGCCAGGCCAGCGACGACCTGATGGCGCGCGCGGAACTGCTGTCCTCCGGCATCAAGTCGCATGTCGAGGACGCCGAACGCTCGCTCACCAATCTCGTGGTCAACACGTCAGAGACGATCCAGACCGGCGCCCGCGCCGCGCAGCAGGCGCTGCTGACGGTTTCCTCCGATGTCGGCGCCCAGTTGAAGCTGACTTCATCCGAGGTCGAGACCGCCCTCAACGCCGTCGGCACCGATGCCGCGAACTCGATCCTGACCAGTGCCCGCGAAGCCCAGACCACGCTGGTCTCGGCCTCCTCGGAAGCCGCCGACCAGATCAAGTCGCTCGCCGCCGACGTCGAGCGCACGCTCTCGGCTGCCGGCAGCGCGACCGCTGCGTCGGTTCTCTCCGGCGCCCGCGAAGCCCAGACCACGCTGGTCACGGCGTCCTCGGACGCCGCCAGCCAGGTCAAGTCGCTGGCCGCCGATGTCGAGCGCTCGCTCTCGATCGCCGGCACCGCCACCGCCGAAGCCGTGACCGCCGGTGCGCGCCAGGCGCAATCGACGTTGGTCGCGGCCTCGACAGAAGCCGCCAACCAGGTCAAGTCGCTCGCCGCCGACGTCGAGCGCTCGCTCTCGATCGCCGGTACCGCCACCGCCGAGTCGATCACGGCTGGCGCGCGCGACGCCCAAAACACGCTGATGACGGCCTCGACGGTCGCCGCCGATCAGGTCAAGGCGCTCGCCGCGGACATGCAGCGTTCGCTGTCGGCTGCCGGAACCGCCACCGCCGAGTCGATCACATCAGGAGCACGCGAAGCGCAAAATACCCTCGTCACCGCGTCGGCCGATGCGTCGAGCCAGGTCAGGTCGCTGGCCGCCGACATGCAGCGCACGCTCTCGATGGCCGGCAACGGTACCGCCGAAGCGATCACCGCCGGCGCCCGCGAGGCCCAGAACACGCTGATCACCGCGTCCGCAGAAGCCGCCAACCACGTCAAGTCGCTGGCCATCGACGTCGAGCGCACGCTGAGTGCTGCCGGCGCCGACACCGCCGCCTCGATCCTCGGCAGCGCGCGCGAAGCGCAGAGTTCGCTGACCGCGACCTCGGCCGACGCCGCGACCCAGATCAAGGCGATCGCCGGCGACATCGAGCGTTCGCTGAGCAACGTCACCGCCACCACCACCGACAACATCCAGACCACCGCGCAGAACGCCCAGAGCGCGCTGATCGCCGCATCGAACGAAGTCTCTTCGAAGGTCAAGTCGACCTCGGCCGACATCGAGCGCTCGGTACTCGCGGCCAGCAGCAATTTCGGCTCGACGATGACCGGCAAGACCGACGAAATCGTCACCTACGTTCAGCAGCAGACCGACCGTCTGGCGCAGATCGTCGACAGCCGCCGCGGTTCGCTGGTCGAGGCGCTCTCCGCCAAGACCACGCAGCTCACGACCGACATCGACCGCGTCACCGCCGATGCGCTGAAGTCGATCGAGACCCGCGGCCAGGCGTTCTCGCAATCGATGACGACCCACGGCTCGGACGTCGCGCGCACCATCACCTCGGCCGGCGATCTCGCCACCGGCGCGGTAGCCAAGTCGCTCAAGGATCTCGAGCAGTCATCGCGTTCGGCGATCGACCAGTCGCGACAGGTTTCGATCGCGGCCGTCACCGAAATGCAGGAAACCAGCAAGATCCTGCGCACCGATACGGTGGCGCTGTTCGAGCGGCTGCGCGAAGGCAACATCCTGCTACAGGAAGTGCTGACCGGCGCCCACGACAACCTCAACTCGCTGGAGCGCGCGCTGGTGACCCGCGTGGCCGACTTCGTGTCCGCCATGAACGACGTCACCTCGCGCAACGGCGTCGCGACCCAGACGCTGGAAGACCAGTTGACCGTGTTCAACGCCAAGACCTCGAAGGCGCTGGAAGACCTCGGCCATCTGTCGAGCGAGTTCGACAATCACGGCAAGGCGCTGGTCGATGCCGCAGCGGTGGTCGAACAGGCCAACCGCTCCACCACCACCTCGGTTGCCGACCGCAAGTCGCAGCTTGAATCGCTGGTCACCACCATCGACCTGCGCACCACCGACCTCGACCAGCGGCTGTCGCGCTTCACCAGCCTGCTCGACGAATCGCTGGCCGCAGCCGAAGAGCGCGCCCGCGACATCGCCCGCGTCGTCGCCGAAACTGCAGGTGCGGGATCTGCTGCGATCAGCCGTCAGTTCGAAGCGGTGCGCGCTGCCGCCGAAAACGAACGGCACCAGACCCTGGATGCCATGAGCGAGCTGTACCAGCAGAGCACCGCGGAAACCGATGCGATGTTCAAGCAGTCGACCGAGAAATTCGGCACCATGGTGCAGGCGATGAAGCAGATGGCCTCCGAGATGCACAACGAGCTCGAAGCCACCCGCAACGAACTGCGTCGCGGCGTACTCGAAATGCCGCAGGAGGCCGCCGACAACACCGCGCAGATGCGCAAGGTGATCGTCGACCAGATCGAGGCGCTCGCCGAGCTCAACCGCATCGTCGCCCATCACGGCCGCGGCCTCGACGTCGTCAGCCAGAACCGCCCCACCGTGCAGCGTCAGGAAGAGCCCGTGATGGCGGTCGCCGCCGGCGGCCGCAACGACGCCCGCATGCGCGACACCGGCAGTGCATCGACCTTGCCGCCGCCGGATCTCGGCATGCCCTCGCGCCGCACCGAAGCGCCGCCGGTCTCGCCCGCGAGCCAGGACGGCGGACGTGACGGATGGCTGTCCGACCTGCTCAACCGCACCGACGCCGGCGCCGCCAGCGGCCAGCCGCCGCGTCCGCGCGCGCAAGGCCAGGGACCTGCCAATCCGCTGGAGTCGTTGTCGCTCGACATCGGCCGGCTGATGGACCGCAACCTTGCCGCCGAGATGTGGGATCGCTATCAGCGCGGCGAGAGCAAGGCCTTCACCAAGCGGCTCTACACGCCCGCCGGCCAGAAGGCGTTCGACGAAGTCGCCCGCAAGTATCGCGCCGACCGCGGCTTCAAGCAGACGGTCGACCGCTATATCGCCGAGTTCGAGCGGTTGCTCGACGAGGTCGCGCGCGAGGAACGCGGACCGCAGGCGCTGCGCGGTCACCTCACCTCGGAGACCGGCCTGGTCTACACCCTGCTCGCGCATGCGGCGGGCCGGCTCGGGTAAAGCGGACACGCCCTTCGACCAATGAAAAAACGGGGGCCTCGCGGCCTCCGTTTTGTTTTTGGAAAGCCCGTTATTCACCTAAAACGGTTGTTCGGCAGTTTGCGCGCGCGAAAGCCAGTTCCTATGTGTCCCACTCAAGGGGACGTCGTGGGGAAACTGGCCGGCCATGCCGAACGAGAGTGAGACAGCCGTAAGCCGGCGCGATCTGCTGGCGCTGGTGGGATCGGTCGCCGGCAGTGCCGCGATGTACCAGGCCATGACCAGCCTCGGCTTTGCGTCTCAGTCCAACTACAAAGGCCCGATCAAGCTCGCTGGCGATACCAAGGGCGCTTCCGTGCTGGTGCTCGGGGCTGGGCTGGCCGGCATGACGGCGGCGCTGGAGTTGCGTGCGGCCGGCTACAAGGTGCAGGTGCTGGAATTCAACAGCCGCCCCGGAGGCCGCAACTGGACGCTGCGCGGCGGCGACCGCTTTACCGAGTTGGGCGGCGCGACGCAAACCTGCAATTTCGAAGACGGCCTCTACCTCAATCCCGGCCCGTGGCGAATTCCATATCACCACCGCGCCTTGCTCGATTACTGCAAGCGTTTCGGCGTCGCGCTCGAACCGTTCATCCAGCTCAACCACAACGCCCTGCTCCACGCCTCGACCGCGTTCGCCGGAAAACCGCAACGTATTCGCGACATCAAGACCGATTTTCAGGGCCACGTTTCCGAACTGCTCGCCAAAGTCACCCAGCAAGGCAGGCTCGACGAAGCGGTGTCGGTGGAAGACAAGGAGATTCTGCTGCAGGCGTTGCGCTCCTGGGGCGCGCTCGACAAGGATTACGCCTACAAGGCCAATCTGATCTCGGCCGATTATCGCGGCTATGCCAAGGATCCCGGCGGCGGCCTCGGCGCAGCGCCAGTTGCCGGCGAGGTCATCAACCTCTCCGAGATCCTGACATCACGGCTGTGGCGATACCTGCAGACCTTCGCCCTGCACCAATTCCAGACCACCATGTTCCAGCCGGTGGGCGGCATGGACATGATCGGCAAGGCATTTGCGCGCGAGGTCGGCGATCTCATCCAGTACGATGCCAAGGTCAATCGGATTCGGCAGAACGATGGCGGCGTCGCCGTCAGCTATGTGAATTCGAAAACGCCATCGACGCCGCAAATCGCCAAAGCCGACTGGTGCGTCTGCACCATCCCGCTGTCGATCCTGAGCCAGATCGAGATCGACGTCGGCCCGCGCATGAAGGCGGCGATCGACGCGGTGCCGTATTCGTCATCCGTCAAGGTCGGCCTGCAGTTCAAGCGCCGGTTCTGGGAAGAGGACGAGACCATCTACGGCGGCATCAGCTACACCGACTTGCCGATCCGGCAGATCTCCTATCCGAGCAGCGGCTTCAACCGGAGCGGACGCGGCGTGCTGCTCGGCGCCTATGTCTTCGAGGGCGCCAACGCCTACGAATTCACCTCGATGGCGCCGGCCGACCGGGTCGCGCGCGCCGTCGAATTAGGCGCCCGCATTCATCCCCAATACAAAACCGAGTTCGAGAACGGGATCGCGGTGGCCTGGCACCGGGTCCCCTTCACGCTGGGTTGCGCGGGAAGCTGGAACGAGAAGGCGCGGGCCGAGCACTACGACAATCTGTGCCAGATCGACGGCCGGATCGTGCTGGCGGGCGAGCACGCCTCCTACATTCCGGCGTGGCAGGAAGGCGCGATCTTGTCATCGCTCGACGCCATCACGCGGCTGCACGAACGCGTCGTCAGGAAGTAATGTAATGCGCTCACGCTTGATCGAAGCAGCAAGATCGGCCCTGCCCTTGACGGCTGTCGCCGTTGCAAGCGTGTCGCTGGCGTCGTCAGCGGTGCGAGCCGATGAAGAATCACGTACGCGGCCTCCGGCGTCACTGAGCACCGGCTTCCGGTTTACAGAGCAGGCCGGCGCGGAACTGTTCGCCAGTTCCTGCCAGGGTTGCCACATGCCCGACGGCAGCGGTGCCGTCGGCGCAGGCACCTATCCATCGCTGCAAAAAGACAGCAAGCTCGAAGCGGCAGGTTATCCGGTCTACGTCGTCGTCCGCGGCCAGAAGGCAATGCCGCCGATCGGTGCGATGATGAGCGACGACCAGGTCGCCGCCGTCGTCAATTACCTGCGCACGCATTTCGGTAACCAGTATCAGGACGCCGTCACGGCCGACGACGTCAAGCGAGTCAGGCCATGAAATAATCAATCACAGGGAGAGAGAAAAATGAAAACGGGAATGCTGGCGCTGGCCGCCTTGTTGTTCGGCGCAAACGCCGTCCACGCCGAGATCTTGCGAATTCCAATTCCGAACTCGACGTTTCCGATCGCGCAAGCGGTGCGGGTATCCGGCGACGCCGTCATCACCTATCTGAGTGGCCAGGTCCCGCCCGTCGTCAACAAGGACGCGGAAGCCAACAGTCCGCAGGCCTATGGCGATACAAAAACCCAGACCGTCGGCGTGCTCAACAAGATCAAGCAAATTCTCGAAGGCCAGGGCCTCGGTATGGCCGACGTCATCAAGATGCAGGTGTTCCTGGTGCACGACGCCCGCGCGCCGATGGACTTCAAGGCGTTCATGGAAGGCTACACGCAATTTTTCGGCGGCGCGCAGCCGAACCTTCCGGTGCGTTCCGTCGTCGGCGTTGCCGCGCTGGCCAATCCCGGCTTTCTGGTCGAGATTGAAGTCGCCGCCGCCAAGGACTCGAAATAGGATGAAACCGATGTTGACGGGTTCGAATTTCAAATCCCCTCGCCTCGCCGCGGCGATGCTGCTGTCTGCGACGCTGGCGATCTCGGGACCGGCCATCGCCGAAGGCCTGAACCCCAACCAGCAACGCGCGCTCGAGATCTACAAGGAGCTTATCGAGATCGACACGGCGACCGCGACCGGCGACACCGCCAAGGCGGCCGAAGCCATGGCGGCGCGGCTGCGCGCCGGCGGGCTTGCGGACGCCGACGTCCACGTGTTCTCGCCGGCGCCGCGCAAGGGAAATCTGGTCGCGCGCCTGAAAGGGTCCGGCGCACGCAAGCCGATCCTGCTGGTCGCACATATCGACGTCGTTCCGGCCCCCCGCGCGGACTGGGCGACCGATCCGTTCAAGCTGGTCGAGCAGGACGGATATTTCTACGCACGCGGCAGCGGCGACGACAAATACATGGCGGCTTCGTTCGTCGCCAATCTCATTCGCTACAAACAGGAAGGCTACAAACCGGACCGCGACATCATCGTGGCGCTGGAGACCGACGAGGAAATTCTCGACAAGGACGCACTTGGCATTCAGTGGCTGCTGAAAAACCACCGCGACCTGATCGACGCCGAATTCGCCCTCAACGAGGGCGGTTCGGTCGGGCTGAAAGACGGCAAGCCCCTGCGCAGTTCGGTGCAGACCAGCGAAAAAGTCTCTGTGACTTACGCACTGAGCGTCAAGAACAAGGGCGGCCACAGCGCCGCCCCGGTCAAGGACAACGCGATCTATCGCTTGGCGGCGGGACTGACCCGGCTGTCGGCCTTCAGCTTTCCGGTTGTACTCAACGAGACCACGCGGGCCTATTTCGAACGGACCGCGCAGATGGAAGGCGGCCAGTTGGCCGACGATCTGCGCGCTGTGTTGGCAGGCCAGACCGATGCAACGTCAGCACCGATGATGCGGCTGTCCGACCATACCGGCTATAACGCGCAATTGCGCACCACCTGCATCACGACGATGCTGCAGGCCGGCACCGCCTTCAACGCGCTGCCGCAACTCGCGACCGCCACCGTCAATTGCCGGGTGATGCCCGGCGAACCGATCGATGGCGTCAAGGCGACGCTCGAACGGGTGCTGGCCGACGGGCAAATCGTGGTGACGCAGACCGATCAGCCAACGTTGAGCTCGCCTTCAGCGCTCAGCGAAGGGATCATCGGGCCGATCACAAAGCTGACCGCCGAATTCTTTCCCGGCGCGGTGGTGTTGCCGATCATGAGCGCCGGCGCCACCGACGGCAGCTATCTCCGCAACGCGGGGATACCGACCTACGGACATTCCGGGATGGCCGGCGACGTCAACGAGTCCCGCATCCACGGCCGCGACGAGCGCGTGCTCGTCAAATCGTTTTTCAACGGCAATGAGTATCTGTACCGGCTGGTGAAGGAGCTTGCCGGGGGGCAGTGAGGTCAGCGAATTTCAACAGCGCTCGTCATTGCGAGGAGCGAAGCGACGAAGCAATCCATTCTTCCTTCTCGCGGTGAGATGGATTGCTTCGCTTCGCTCGCAATGACGGCTCAGAAAGTAGCCGGGAGATCGGCGCCACTCGCACGCGCTCGCTACTGCCGCTTCTGCCCGCTCGGTGCTGCAGCCGCCGGTCGCGGCGCGGCCGCCCTCGGCGGTGGTGCTTGTGCCGCCGCATCCGAAGCCGGCGCGGCGTTGTTGCTGCCGCCGAAAATCACCCGGCTCGGGTTGCGGTCGAAATTGGTCACGGCGCGGCTGATGTCGGAAAGCGTGCGGCGGCCATCGGCCATCAGCGCGCCGGAGCGCTTGTCGAAATCGTCGGCCAGTTCGCGGATCGATTTCACCATCAGGTTCAGTTCGCCGCCGGCACTGCCGCCGGCAATCGTGTTGAGCCCGAGCATGAGACTGTCGGCCTTGCCCATCACGCCGTCGACCCTGAGCATGACGTTGTCGATCTTCTCGGAGTTGCGCGCCAGCGCGGAAGTAAAGGTCTCGAGATTCCTCAGCGAGCTCTTCACCGATTCCTGGTTGTCGGCGACGATACGGTTGACGTTCTGCAGCGTGCTGCGGATCGCCTCGGTGACGTCCTGCAGCGCGCTGGGATCGGCGGTCAGCACCGGAACGCCGTCCTCGTCGAGCGGCACCGTAGGGGCGGTTTCCTCGCCACCCTTCAGCGAGATCGCGGCGACGCCGGTCAGGCCCTGGAATTCGAGGCCGACCAGGGTGTCTTTCCGGATCGGGGCGTTGTTTTCGACCATCGCCAGTGCGACCACGCGACGCGGGTTGTCCAGCTTGACCGAGATGACTTCCCCTATCCTGATACCGTTGAAATTGACGCTGCCGCCGTTGCGCAGGCCGGAGGCCGGGCCCTCGAACACGATCCGGATCGGGCTGCGCGCCTTGGTGGTGTGCAGGCTCTGGAACCAGAGCACGAAGCCGAACGCTGCCGCGATCACCGCCAAGGTGAACGACCCGATCAGGACGTAGCTCGCCCGCGTTTCCATACTCAAACCACTCCGGTTACCCGGGACTGCTCAGCGACGCTGACCAGGCCCCTCATTCTGCTCTCGTTTGCGCATGATCTGTTCCGAAAGCCGGTACCCACTTTTCGGGATCATGAGCTAGCCCATCACCGCCCGGGCGCGCTTGCCGTGGAAATATTGCCGCAGCCAAGGGTGCTGCGAGGCCTGCATGTCGGCAATCGATCCTGCAGCAATGATCTTACCGTTCCCTAAAACGGCGATACGGTCGCAAGCCGTATAAAGGCTGTCGAGATCGTGGGTTACCATGAAAACGGTCAGGCCCAAAGTACGCTGCAGGGTGCGCACCAGCTCGTCGAAGTCGCCGGCGCCGATCGGATCGAGGCCGGAGGTCGGCTCGTCCAGGAACACCAGTTCCGGATCGAGCGCGAGCGCGCGGGCCAGCGCCACGCGCTTGATCATGCCGCCGGAAAGTTCCGAGGGAAAGCGGTCGGCGACCTCAGGCCGCAGGCCGACCATGCCGAGCTTGGCCACCATGATCTCGTCGAGCAGCCGCTGCGAGACCTTGAGATATTCGCGCACCGGAAACTGGATGTTCTGCCGCACCGTCAGCGAGGAAAACAGCGCGCCCTGCTGGAACAGGATGCCCCAGCGGCGCTCGACGCCGCGCCGTTCGGCGGCGCTCGCCGCATCCAGGTCGACGCCGAACACCTCGATGCGGCCAGCGAGCTTCGGCACCAGGCCGATGATGGTGCGGGTGAGAACCGACTTGCCGGCGCCGGACGGGCCGACAAAGCCCAGGATCTCGCCGCGCTTGACGTCGAGATTGAGCCCGTCGAGCACCCGCGTGGTGCCGAACTGCACCGTGATGTCGCGAACCCGGATGATGGCGTCGGAGGTTTCGCCTGCCATGATTACATTCCGATCGCCGCAAAGAAGATCGCGAACACGCCATCCATGACGATGACGAAGAAGATTCCCTTCACCACCGAGGACGTGGTGTGCTGGCCGAGCGATTCAGCGCTGCCCTGCACGGCAAGCCCCTCGACGCAGGCGACGATGCCGATCACCGCGGCCATCACAGGCGCCTTGATGATGCCGACGATGAAATGGTCGATCGAGATGGCGTCGCGCAACCGCAGCAAAAACGCTTCCGGATCGACACCGCCATAGAGCCACGCGACCAGGCCGCCGCCGTAGAGCGCGGCCATGGCGCCGAGGAACGCCAAAATCGGCAGCGCCAGCACCAGCGCCAGCATCCGCGGCAGGATCAAAACCTCGATCGGATCGAACCCCATGGTGCGCAGCGCGTCGATCTCCTCACGCATTTTCATCGAGCCGAGTTCGGCGGTGTAGGCGCTGCCGGAACGGCCCGCCACCATGATCGCCACCAGCAGCACGCCGATCTCGCGCAGCACCAGCACGCCCAGCATGTCGACCACGAAAATATCGGCGCCGAATTTGCGGAAATGGAAGATGCCTTGTTGGGAGATGATGCAGCCGATCAAAAACGTGATCAGCACCACGATCGGCACCGCGCGCCAGCATACCTGCTCGAGATGATGCACGGTGGAGGTCAGGCGAAACCCGCGGGGGTGAATCAGGACGTGGCCGACCGCGGCCAGCACCGCGCCCAGCATGTCGATCAACCCGACCAGGGTGCCGCCGACGCCGGCGACGCTGCGGCCGACCTGTTCCAGCATGCCCGTGATCGTCACCGCATTGGTCTCGATGACCGGCTCGGCCTTCACCCGGCGCACTTCGTCGACCAGGCTGGAATAATTGGCCGAAAGGCCGGCGATCCTGGCCTCGATGCCGCCCTGGGTCAGGCTGCGGCGCAGCCGTTCGATCAACCAGGCGCCGAAAGTGTCGAGTTTGGAAACCTGGGAAACGTCAATGAAGATGTTGGGCCGGCTGCCGCCAAGTTTTTCGGCATCGATCACGAGTCGTTCGAGAACGGGGGCAAAGCGGGCTATCCACGCGCCCGTCGCGCACAGGGCAAGCCCGTTGCCATGGGCGATCCGCTCCAGAGTCGGTTCGCCGCTCACGATGTCCGCCCCCCGGCCGACTCGCTATCGATGCAATAAATGAGGTCCGGCACGCCGCATTGCCTTGTGGAGAATCTGTCCCTAACCAGCCATAGTTGGTAGCGGCGGGCAAGCTTACGGTTCAGAAATTGCCAGATTTTAAAATGACTTCCACGATATCCCGGAAACTTGCCGCCAGTATCGAACGCTGGCCGATCGCAGGTTCCTTCACGATCAGCCGGGGCGCCAAGACCGAGGCGGTCACGGTGGTGGCGGAAGTCAGCCACAACGGGCGTTCCGGACGCGGCGAATGCGTGCCTTATCCCCGTTACGGGGAAACCCCGGAAGCGACGCTGGCCGCCCTTGTGGCGATGCAGGAACCGGTGTCCAAAGGACTGGACCGAACAGCGCTGCAGGCCGCGATGCCCCCAGGCGCCGCCCGGAACGCGCTGGACTGCGCCCTATTGGACCTCGAGGCCAAAACCGCCGGCAAAAGGGCCTGGGCCCTGCTCGGCCGGCCCGCGCCGCGCCCCTGCACCACCGCTTTCACGATCTCGCTGGGGACGCCAGAGGCGATGGCGGCGGCGACCGCCAAGGCCGCGCACCGGCCGCTGCTCAAGATCAAGCTCGGCGGCGACGGCGACGGCGCGCGAATCGCGGCGGTGCGCAAGGCCGCCCCGGAATCCGAACTGATCGTCGATGCGAACGAAGCATGGACATCGGACAATCTCGAACAGAACCTCGCCGCCTGCGCCTCGGCTGGCGTGACCCTGGTCGAGCAGCCGCTGCCGGCCGGCAAGGACGAGGCGCTGGCGCGAATCAAGCGGCCGATCGCGGTCTGCGCCGACGAAAGCGTGCACGACCGCGCTTCGCTCGCTGGACTTCGCGCGCGTTACGACGCCGTCAACATCAAGCTCGACAAAACCGGCGGACTGACCGAGGCGCTGGCCATGGCCGATGCCGCGCAGGCACTCGGATTTGAAATCATGATCGGCTGCATGGTCGCGACCTCGCTGGCGATGGCGCCGGCGATGCTGCTGGCGCCGCAGGCGCGTTTCGTCGATCTCGACGGGCCGTTGTTGCTGGCGCGCGATCGCGACGGCGGGCTGCGTTACGACGGCAGCTTGGTCTATCCGCCGGACGCAGCACTCTGGGGATGATGCGCTGGATTCTATTTTTGACGCGTTTTCTTAACGCGAGCCGGTGCCCACTTCGCTCGAAAACGCTTTGAGCCTTTTTCTGGCCAGCCACATCACAGTGGCAGCAACCAGCGCCATCGCCGCCATCAAGTAGTAGACGCCCTGCCCATAGCGCGCGTAGATCACGCCGGACAGGATCGACGCCACCATGCTGGCGATGCCGCCACAGGCGGCGAGATAGCCCTGCCCGCGCGCCATCACCGGGATCGGCACGTGGCGCACCAGAAGTCCCATGGTGCCGACCTGGGTGATTCCATAGGTCAGCCCGTGCGCGAGCTGCACCACACCGAGCACCGCGAGCGACGGCTCCTGCGCCGTGATCAGCCAGCGCGCGACCGCGCTGAGCGCGCCGATCACCACTAGCGTCGAGGGGGCCACCGTGAAGCGCGGCGACAGCGCGAACACCACGATCTCGGCGAGCACGCCCAGCACCCACAGCCCGGCAATGGTCAGCCCGCCGAGCCCCAGTCCCTGCCAGGTGATGGACGCAAAAGCGTAATAAGCGGCGTGGCTGCCCTGGGTCAGCGCCGAGGCAACGATGATGGCGAGGAAGCCGCCGTCGCGCAGCAGCGGGCTCGCGCCCCCGACGGAAGCCGGCGCCGGTTTGGGCCGCTCCAGCGGTTGCAGTCCGAGGCTGGCGATGGCGCCGAGGCCGGCCACCGACGCGATCACCCAGATCAGGTGTTTTGCCGCGACGATGTCGACCAACAGCCCGCAGACCAGCGCGCCGACCACGAAGGCCGCCGAGCCCCACAACCGCATCGGCCCGTAATTCAGCCCGAAGCGCGCCACGCCGCGCAGCGCATAGGCATCCGTCAGCGGCAGCATCGGCGTCCACAGCGCGCAGGTGGCGGCATAGGCCAACAGCACCATCAGCGGCAGGTATTGCGTGCCGATCACGGCAAAGCCGAGCGCGGTCGCGAACGCCGTGACGGTTAGCGCCCAGCGCAGCGGATAGCGCCGGTCGGCCGCACCCGTGACGAACGGCAACACCGTGAACCGGGTCAGCGAAGGCACCGCGGAAATGATGCCGATCCACGACGGATCGATGCCGACCGCCTTCAGCCAGACCGTGAAAAACGGCAGGTGGGTCCCCATCGTTCCGAACGTCGCGCCGTAGAACAAAGCCAGCCGGGTCGCGAATCGTTTCGACGCAACTTGAGATGCGATGGGGATTTGTGATTCGCTCTGCATCAATTCAATTGCGATTCGTCCGATATCGTGTTGTTCGTTATCGTAACGCGCGGTGATTTGCGCGAAGAGTTTATCATGGCCGACGAAGCATTTGCCCTTTCGCCGATCTCAGCACGCGCAGCGCTGCCGGGCGAGGAGGACTATGCCGCGATCAGCGAAGCCTTCATGGAGACTTCGCGCGGCCGCTGGTTCCTGACCGAATACGCCAAACGCAACCGCAATGCCGACACCCGCATGGTGCTCGACGCGGTGGCGCGGATCGAGCAGAGCCTCGTTGCCCAGAAGGAAGAAACCCTCGCGGCGCAGCGGGACAACCTCGCCGCCCAGCAGGAAAGCCTTGCCGCCCAGCAGGAAAGCCTTGCGGCCCAGAAAGAAAGCCTTGTCGCGCAGCAGCACGCCGCGGCCGCCGAGGCGGCGAACCTGGCCGCTGCGGCCGCGACCGCAGCAGCGGACGCCGCCAACACCAAATTGGCCGAGGCGCTCGCCGCCATCCGCGGCGCCGTCGAGACCGCGCAGGCCTCCGCCACCGAGGCACTCGACGGGCTTGCGCTGGAACAGACCCAGATCGCGGTCCGTAAAGGCTCGCGGGTGCTGCGCGAGATCGCCTGGCGGTTGCGGGAAATCGGCAATGACAGCCGAATCTGCGACCTGATCGATTCGCAGGTCGCGGTGATCGAACAGGCCGCCGAGCCGATCGGCTCCGAGACGGCGAAGGCCGCGCTGGGGGCCGCCTTTGCCACGATCAAGGGCCAGCTGGCGGAATTCAGCCACGACGATCGCACCCCCGCGCCGGCTGCGGAAGCCGCCCCGGCGCTGCCCGCCCCGGCGCCGCCGGAAATGCCGGTTGCTGCGATGGCGGAGACCGCCGAGGTGGCAACCGTCCAGGAAGCGCCCGAAGTCACTGCGGTTGCCTTGGCCAAGGCCGCGCTCGCGGAGGCAGACGCCGCGCTGGCGCAAGCCGAAGCGCTTGAGCTGGCGGACGTCGCCGATATCCTGGCGATCGATACCGAAGTCACCGACGAAGCCGACGCCCATGACGAGGCCATCCTCGACATCATCGCGATGGAGATGGGCGCGCCGGACCCGATCGACGACGACGAGATCGTGGCCGCGGTCGCCGAACAGGCGCACGTCACCGAACTCCCGCCGAACGATGTGGTGGCGCGGGTGCCCGAGCCGGTCGCCGCCGCGATCGCACAGCCTGTCGCGATGCCGCCGCAGCCCGTTCTCGAAGCAGCTCCTGCGACGCCTTCGCCCGCGCCGGCGATGGAGATCTCGCTCGGGTCATCGATCCTCGCGAGCGGCATGTTGAGCAAGCCCGCCAAGGCGGCCAACGATCCGCTGGCGCCGATCCGGCGCATGAGCCAGGTCGAGAAGATCGCGTTCTTCTCCTGATACACGGCGCGGCGACCGCGCCCTCCCTCGACATCGACCACCCTTCCCAGATTTTGTTGCAACTGCGAAAGCTTCGCTTTCCGGTTGATTCAGCCATCGCCCGATATCAAGCTGGCGGGATTGTCTGCTTGCAGGGGGAGCGCTGTGAAAACCAGGATCATCGTCAATCCGATGGCGAACAAGGGCAACTGCGGCAAGCGCTGGCCGCAGATCCGCGCCGAACTCGAAAACCATCTCGGCCCGCTCGATACCGGCGACATCGTGATGACGCGCGCGCCCAATCACGGCGTGGCGCTGGCGCGGGAAGCGGTCGCTGCCGGCTGCCGCCGCCTGATATCGGTAGGTGGCGACGGCAGCTTCAACGAGATCCTGAACGGCGTGATCTCGGACGACCGGCCGATCGCCCCCGATCTGGTGCTGGCGCAATTGCCCGGCGGGACCTCGAACGAACTCAGCCGTTCGTTCGGCCAGAGCTCGCCTGCCGATGCCTGCAGGTCCATCGCATCGGGGACGACGCGCGAGATCGACGTGTTCCGCGCCGAGGCCAGGGGCTATGCGGGCGACCAGGTGACGCGCTACGGCTTCCTGCTCGCGATCGTCGGCGCCGCCGCCACGATCTCGTGGCGGGCGCAACGGGTGCCGCTCTTGAAGCGGCTCGGCCCGGTTAGCTACGTGCTGATGACCGCTTTCACCTCGCTGACCTATTCGCCGCGCGCCTACCGCATCAGGATCGACGACGAAGCCGAACAGAACCTGCCGATGTGGGCGCTGCTGCTGTGCAGTTTTGACGGCGCCGGCGAAGGTTTGATGCTGGCGCCCGGCGCCGACCCCGGCGACAACAAGCTCGATCTCATCATGGTCGGCGACATGGGGCGATGGGAGAGCCTGACCAAAATCGTCCCCCGTCTCGGTGACGGCAGCTATATCGCCCACCCCAAAGTCACGCGGCGCCACGCGACGCGGATCACGATCGACAGCGATCAAATGGTCCGCGCCGACGTCGACGGGGAAAGCATCGGCCAACTGCCGATGTCGGTCGCGCTGCTACCGTTGCGCGTCAGTGTCGCGGCCAACCGTGCCGCGCCGGAAGCCGGACGGTGACCCGGATCACGTACGGTGAAGCGGTCCCGGCCTAGCGTGTCCTCCGAGAATCTCGCGTCGAGATTGGAAGGAACACGCCATGTCAGGTTTCACCACGTCCCGTTTCAGATCACTGTTGTTATGTGCCGGCCTCTTCAGTTGCCTGCTCGGCCTCACCGGCTCAGCTTTCGCTGAAGCGCCCAACGCCGAAGTCGGCGGTGGTGCATTGACGTCGTCGTCCACCGGCGAGCCGCGGGTCGCGCTGGTGATCGGCAATGCGAATTACCAGAGCGCGCCCAAACTCGCCAATCCCGACAACGACGCCCGATCGATGGCGCAACTGCTGACCTCGGCCGGCTTCGAGGTCACCGAAGCGACCGATCTCACCCGCAACGATATGCTCAAGGCGGTGCAGGATTTCTCCGCCAGGGTGGCCGCGCGCGGCCCGAAGACGGTTGCCATGGTCTATTACGCCGGCCACGGCGTGCAGCTCGCGGGAGAGAACTACCTGCTCCCGGTCGACGCGAAAATCGCAACGCCGGCCGATCTCGACGGCAATTCGCTGCGCCTGGTCGACCTGATGGGCACGCTGGAAACCATTCCGAGCCGGATGCGCATCGTCGTCCTCGATGCCTGCCGCAACAATCCGTTCCCCGGCGTCAACGACACCGGCCGCGGCCTTGCGATCGTCGACGCGCCGAATGGCTCGATCGTCGGCTATTCGACCGCGCCCGGCATGGAAGCCCAGGACGGCGACAGCAATCACAGCCCATATACGTCGGCCTTCCTGCGCCGCGCGCGCGAACCCAATCTGCCGATCGAACAGTTGTTCAAGCGGGTGCGCCTCGACGTCAACGACGTCACCGACGGCCGGCAGACGCCGTGGGAAAGCTCGTCGCTGACCAGCGAGTTCTATTTCTTCGGCGACACCGCGGTGGCGGCGGCGCGCAGCCCCGATCGCAGCCCGATCATCCAGACCGCGTCGAATCTCCCTTCGCGTTCGGTGCGTCAGGCCTATGACTACGTGCTGTCGGAAGCCTCTCCGGAATATTATGAGGAGTTCATTCGCCTCTATCCGCGCGATCCCCTGTGCGACCGCATTCGCCACCTGCTCGGAAACTGGCTGGAAGCAACCGCGTGGCACAAGGCGGTGCTGGCAAATTCGCCGGTGGTCTACAAATCGTTCCACGACAGCTTCGCCAACAGCCCCTATGCGCAGTCGGCCCTGAGGCTGCAGGCGCAGCCGAGGAACATGCCGCTGATGCAGTTCACGCGGCTGACGAAGCCGGGCTTCAACACCGATCGTCCCGGCCTTTCGAAGGATGGTCCCGGCATGCAAGATCACGGACCGATGCAAGGTCCCTCGAAGATCGTGACGCTGCCCGGCAAGGGAACCGCGACCACCGGCGCGGCCAACGGCGGCATCTCAAAGGACAATCCCGGCTCAAAGGATAACCTCGGTTCAAAGGACAATCCTGGCGGCCAGGCGCCGTCGAAGATCGTCACGCCTGCCAAAGGGACTACGACCGGGACAACGACGGGAACGGCGACGACCAGCCCCACCAACACCGGCATCAATGGCGGCAACAATGGCAACCCCGGCAAGGTTACGACCCTGCCGGCGAAGACGAACACCAATGCCAACCCGATACGGATCAAAGGCAAATCCGAGGGCACGGTCGCGCCGCGTAAATTCGGTGGCGGCTTCGGCGGCGGCAATTCCGGCCCGGGCCTCGCGTCGTCCTCATCCCGAGGTTCGGGCGGAGGTGGTTCTTCCGGAGGAAATGGCGGGTTCAAGCACTGATCAAACAGCTCGACCGATCAAGCCGGACACCTTGCGTGAAATATCGAGGGCAGAGCATCATATGCTCTGCCCTCATCGTTTGCGCCAGCCGCTATTTGATCTCGACCAGGCCTACCTGATTGGTCAGGCTATCGGCGATGACAGGATTTCCGTCCGGCGTGACGTCCATGTTGCGGACGATATCGCCGCCGCCGGGGATGGCCCAGCTCTGGAATTTTTCCGAGGCGGGGTCGAATCGCACGATCGTGTTCGGCTTCGCCGCGGATTCCGAATACCAAAGCGCGCCCTTGGTAAAGACGATGCCATAGGGTTCCGATTTCGCCCCGCTCGGCGATGGCCACTCCTTCACCTCGCCGGTGGCCAGATCGAGCCGGCCGAGCTGGCCGCCGGCGAAATCGACATACCAGACCATGCCGTCAGCACCGATCGCGAGGCGCCTCGGCCGCGCCGCCGCGCGCGGCAGCGTATATTCCCTGATCGCCATGGTTTTCGGATCGACGGTAGCGATCTTGTTGGTGCCGAACTCGACGACGACGGGCACGCCCTCGGCGTTGATCTTGAGCCCGTAGGGCCGCGCCTTCGGGGTCGGCGGGGTCACGAGCTTGATCGCGCCGGTGGCCGGATCGAGCCGTCCGATCATATTGGACTGCTGCACGGTGAACCAGAGGATTCCGCTCCGGTCGAAATTGAGCGTGTGCGGGTCCTTGGCGTTGGCGTCGGGCAGCGGATACTCGGTCACGACGCCTGTGGACGGATCGAGCTTGCCGATCAGGGCCGCGCTGTTACCGGTGAACCAGATGTTGCCGGACTTGTCTTCCGCCAGGCCATGCGGCCCGGTGAACGCCGACTTCATGGTGTATTCGCGGATCGCGCCGGTCTTCGGATCGAGCCGGCCGAGCTTGTTCGCGAGCTGGCCGGTCCACCAGATCGAACCGTCGCGCGCCGCCAGCGGGTCGTGCGGCCGCGACCCCAGCGTCGGAACATCCCACATCCGGATATCCGCCTTCACCGGACCATCGATCAGCGCGGCCTGCGGACGCGACCGTTCGGGAAAGTTCTTGATCAGGTAGTCGGTCATGGCGCCCCATTCTTCCGGGGGAACCGGCGCGTGCGCGTTCTGCATCATATGCGCGACGGTGAGCCAGCCTTCGGCGGTGTAGCCGACGCGAACACGATTGATGTCATGGCAGCCGTCGCAGGTCGCGACGAACCTTGCCTTGCTCGGCCCTTCCGGCCATTCCTTCGCGGTGTACTGCGCGTGGGCCGCAGGCGCGCCGAGCGCGATCGTGAACGACAAAGCCGTCAGCGCAGCGATACGCATGCCATCCTCCCCTGAAGCCCGGTTCGATCCAGGCAGACTTCGTTGCAACCAGCGTCTTCGTTGCAACCAGCCTCGCCGCGGCGATGGCATCCGTCAAGCTTCTCCCGTTCAATCGTAATTGAACGGCGAGCGCTCCGGCATGTTGCCGCGGCTCATGGGGAAATTTTCGTGCGGCGCTTACGCCACCAGCTTGGCGAACAGGTCGGCGTCGACATTGCCGCCGGAGAGAACGATGACGACGTTCTTGCCCTTGACGTCGATCCGGCCGGCCAGCAGGGCGGCGAGGCCGACGGCGCCGCCGGGCTCGACCACCAGCTTCAATTCGCGATAGGCGTAGGCGACCGCAGCACCAACTTCCTCGTCGGACGCGGTCACCGCATTGGCCAATAGCTTGCTGTTGATCGCGAAGGTGAGTTCACCGGGGATCGATGCCATCAGCGCATCGCAGATGGTGCGGCCGGCGGCATGGTGCGCCTCGCGATGACCCGCGCGCAGCGACAGCCCGTGGTCGTCATAGTCCTTGGGTTCGGCGACGATCACCTGGGCCTGCGGAAATTTTGCCTTCACGGCCGTCGCCACGCCCGCGATCAGGCCGCCACCTGACGCCGGCGCCACCACGATATCGGGCACGAGGCCAAGCGCTGCCATATCCTCGGCGATCTCGCGCCCCGCGGTGCCCTGCCCGGCGATCACGAACGGATCGTCATAGGGACGCACCAGCGTCGCGCCGCGCTTGGCGGCGATGCCGTTGGCAATGGCTTCGCGGTCTTCCTTGTCGCGATCATACAGCACGACCTCGGCGCCATAGCCCTTGGTGCGCTCGCGCTTGGTGAGCGGCGAGTCCTTGGGCATCACGATGGTGGCCTGCATGTTCAAGATCTGCGCCGCCGCCGCCACGCCCTGGGCATGGTTGCCGGACGAGAACGCGACCACGCCGCCGCTGCGCTTGTCCTGCGGGATTGAGGCCAGCTTGTTGAAGGCGCCGCGGAACTTGAACGATCCGGTCCGCTGCAGCATTTCCGGCTTCAGAAACACCTTGGTCCCGACCCGCTCGTTGAGAACGGGGAACGACAGCAAGGGGGTCCGTACCGCATAGGGCGCAACCACCCGCGCCGCCGCATCGATATCCGCAGCGGCGACCGCTGCAATGGGGGCTGTTTCGGTCATGCCCACTTGTATCGCGCTGGCGATCCGCGGGGAAGCTACAATGAGGTGAGTTCAGGCGGCAAAATGCGGGTCTTCCGCCACAAATTCGACCGCATCGCCTTCCGCGTCGAGGGAGCCGGTATTCTGGGCATGCTCGACAAAGACCTGCGCCGAGGCCTGCCAGGTGTGGGCGGTCGCGAATTCGACGCAGATATCGCGGGGGATTTGCAGCGCCTCGATGCACGCCTTGTGCAGATCGTCGTTCAGGACGCCGACCGGCGCCGACCCGATCACGTCGCGGGGACCGTTGACCGGGAACGCCGCCACCGGCAGACCGCTGGCGAGCGCCTCGAGCAGCACCAGGCCAAAGGTGTCGGTCTTGCTCGGGAATACGAAAATATCGGCCGCGGCATAGATTTCTGCCAGTTCCTCACCATGCCGTGCCCCGAGGAAAACGGCGGCGGGATATTTGCGTTCCAGCGCTGCGCGCGCCGGTCCGTCGCCGACGACGAGCTTGGTGCCGGGCAGATCGAGGTCTAGGAAGGCTTCCAGATTTTTTTCCACCGCGACGCGGCCGACGCACAGGAACACCGGCGTCGGCAAACAGAGATCGACGTCGCGCGGGTGGAACAGCGTGGTGTCGACGCCGCGCGACCACAGCACCACGTTGCGAAAGCCGTGCATGCGCAGTTCCGCCGCCAGTGCCGGCGTCGCCGCCATCACCGCCTGGCTCGGCCGGTGAAACCAGCGCAGCGCGCGCCAGACCCAGGCTTCCGGGATCGGCGAACGCGCGGAGACATATTCCGGAAAACGGGTGTGAAAACTGGTAGTGAACGGCAGGCCACGCTTGCGGCAATAGCGCCGCACCAACAGCCCGATCGGACCTTCGGTCGCGATGTGGATGCTGTCGGGCCTGGCCGCGTCGATCAGATCGGCGATCTTCCAGGGCGTCGGCAACGCGAGCCGCAAATCCGGATAGCTCGGCATCGCAAAGGTGCGAAACGACTGCGGCGTCAGAAAACTGACATCGACGCCAAAACCCTTGGCCGCTTCCGCCATCATGGCCAACGTCCGAACCACCCCGTTGACCTGGGGGTGCCATGCATCGGTCGCGACCAGGATATGCGTCATGCGGCGCGCGCCGTCACCCGGGGAACCGGCGCTGTCCGGCGCAGCGGGTCGGTCCAGGTGATGATTTCGAACTTTCCGTCCTCGTGCTCGGCAAGCGCGGTGCAGCTCTCTACCCAGTCGCCGCAATTCATGTAGCGGATGCCGTGCTCGTCGCGAATGGTGGCGTAGTGGATATGGCCGCAGATCACACCATCCGCGCCGTGACGCCGCGCTTCGCCCGCCAGCGTCTTTTCGAACGCGCCGATATAGTTGACGGCGTTCTTGACCTTCAGCTTCGCCCATTGCGACAGCGACCAATAGGGCACGCCGAACATGCGCCGGAAGAAATTGACCAGCCGGTTCATCTGAATGGCGAAGTCATAGGCCTTGTCGCCGAGATGGGCGAGCCAGCGCGCGTTCTGCACCACGAGGTCGAAGATGTCACCGTGGATCACCAGATAGCGCTTGCCGTCGACGCCTTCGTGGATGGTGTTTTCCACCACGTCGATGCCGCCGAAATGGGTGCCGTAATAATTGCGCAGGAACTCGTCGTGATTGCCGGGCACATAGACGACCTTGGCGCCCTTGCGCGCCTTGCGCAGCATCTTCTGCACGAAGTCGTTATGCGATTGCGGCCAGTACCAGCCGGATTTCAGCGCCCAGCCGTCGACGATGTCGCCGACGAGATAGATGGTGTCGGCGTCGTGGGACTTGAGAAAGTCCAGCAGCCGGTCGGCTTGCGAGCCGCGGGATCCGAGATGGACGTCGGAGATAAACAAGGTGCGAAAGCGCCGCTCGGGGCTTTCTTCACTCAAGGAGTCACTACCCATGCGCCATGCACCTATCGGATTCCTGTGACAGAGCGATGACGATTCCTAAGCGTTAACGGCATCACGAGAATCAGTCTTGCGCCCTCGTTAATCGCGAATATCAGCGCGATGCGACAATGAGGCGACATGCCGCGGAGTGTCGGCAATTTTGCGGAGACGACGATGGTTAACCGCAGCCCTGTAGCCCGGATGCAACGAAGCGCAGTCCAGGGCCAGCGCACGCAGATTCACCTTCCCCGGATATCGCTTCGCTCATCCGGGCTACGAGAGTTGTGCCTGCCTCAATAAAACTTCTGAAAATGATGGATTGGGCCATGACCATGGCCGACGCTGAATCGGTCGGCCGCGACAATTGCCGCGCTGACGAAAGCCTTGGCATTGCGCACGGCGGCTTCCATGTCTTCGCCCTTGGCAAGACCAGCCGCGATCGCCGATGACAGCGAGCAGCCGGTGCCGTGGGTGTTTTTGGTCGCGATACGTGGCGCCGCCAGCGCGATGACACCGTTCGCATCGATCAGGTAGTCGATGCTCTCGGCGCCCTGCCCGTGGCCGCCCTTGATCAGCACCGCCGTGCATCCCATCGCCAGAAGTCGCCTGCCCTGATCTTCGACCGCGGCTTCGTTGGTCGCCATCGGTTCATCCAGCAAGGCCGCCGCCTCCGGCAGATTTGGCGTGATCACCGCAGCGCGCGGAACGAGTTTTGTACGCAACGCCTCGACCGCGTCAGGGGCGAGCAGCCGGTCGCCCGAGGTCGCGACCATCACGGGATCGAGCACGACATGTTTCGGCGACCAGCGTTTGAGCCCGGCGACGATGGCGTCGATCACCGCCGGCTGCGCCACCATGCCGATCTTCACCGCGCCGACCGCGAGATCGGAAAACACCGCGTCGATCTGCGCGGTGACGAACTCGGCCGGCACCTGGTGGATGCCGCTGACCCCTTGCGTGTTCTGCGCCGTCAGCGCCGTGATGACGGAGGCGCCATAGACCCCAAGCGCCGCAAACGTCTTCAGGTCGGCCTGGATCCCGGCGCCGCCGGAAGAGTCCGAGCCGGCAATGGTCAGCGCGATCGGCGTCGTCATGACGGGGCTCGCGTAAATGGTGTGTTCGGGGTCATAAGGTGTCCTAGCGCGGCGGGCAATCGGCGGCAAGTTGGCTTGCCACAAGCGTCGGTTTTTGGCCTAGATCCCGGTTCTGATTGCATCAGACCCGGGCTCTAGTCTTTTGTTTTGACGCGTTTTCTTGACGCGAACCGGTGTCCACTTCGCTCGAAAACGCTATAGTATCAGCCAGAATCTTGGAGACGACAGCGATGGTTCCCTTCTTCGTCCAGTTCAAGTGCAAGCTCGGCCAGTCCTACGCCGTCGCCAATGCGCTCGCGGAAGCCGAGATCGCTTCGGAGATCTATTCCACCGCCGGCGATTACGATCTGCTGGTCAAGTTCTATGTCGATAACGCCACCGACATCGGCCATTTCGTCAACGAAAAGGTCCAGGTGATTCCCGGCATCCAGGACACCCACACCATCATCACCTTCAAGGCCTTCGGCCCCGGCTAGGGCTTCAGCCCGCCTGCCCGCTTTTCTTTTACCGTCTACCGTCAAAAATCGCGCCGGGCGCATTGAACGCCACGGCCATGGGGATTCCTGATGTCCGAGACCACCGTTACGTTCAGCCGGCTCAAGGCCTTCATTCAGGAAGCGCTGACGAAAGTAGGTTTGACGGAACAGGATGCGTCCACCTGCGCCACCCTGATGGCAGAGGCCGATCTGCAAGGCTCCGACGGCCACGGCGTGACCCGGCTGCCGCAATATGTCAGGCGCATCAAGGCCGGCGGCTTCAACGTCCGGCCCAACATCCGCGTCGTGCACGACCATCTCAGCACCGCCGTGTTGAACGGCGACAACGGCATGGGTCATCTCGTGATGAAGCGCGCGGCCGAAATGGCGATCGAAAAGGCGCGCACGACCGGCATCGCCTGGGTCAACTCACAATTCTCCAACCACGCCGGTCCCGCCTCGCTCTACGCGTCGATGCCGCTCGCCCACGACATGATCGGGCTCTATTTCGCGGTCGGCAACGCCAACCATCTGCCGCCCTGGGGCGGCCTCGACATGCTGCTGTCGACCAACCCGATCGCGGCCGCTATTCCGGCCGGCGACGAGAAGCCCATCGTGCTGGACATGGCGACGACGGTTGCCGCCTATGGAAAAGTGAAGACCAAGGCATTGCGCGGCGAGACCATGCCGGAGGGCTGGATGATCGACCGCGCGGGCAAGCCGCTGACCGACCCGAAACGCGCCGACGAAGGCATGCTGCTGCCGCTCGGCGGCATGGAGGCCGGCTACAAGGGCTACGGCCTCGCCATGGTCATCGGCCTGCTCGCGGGCACGCTCGGCGGTGCTGCGATGGGCAAGGACGTGATCGACTTCAACCACGACGACGACAGCGTCACCAATACCGGACAGGCGATCGCGGCGATCAATGTCGCCGCCTTCGGCGACGTCGCCGTGTTCAAGAAAAGCGTCGACACGCTGGTGCGCGACATCAGGAACAGCGAGCGGATGCCGGGCGTGGACCGCATCCTGGTGCCGGGCGAGCGCAGCTTTGAGACCCGGATAACGCGGGCGCGCGATGGAATTCCGCTTGCTCCTGCACTGCTGCGCGGACTGGACGGCGTTGCCGACGATCTCGGGATCGCGCGGCTGGCCTGACCCGCGTCAGCCCCGGACTCGCCGCCGAAATTAACCATATTCACAGTTTGGGCGCGCCAATACGGCATGATTTTGCCATATCAGGATCATCCTACCGCCTTGATAATTTTGGCTATCTAGGGGGTCGTCGATCGGAAAATCCGCGTGGGGGATTTTCCGTGGGGGAATTAGTTGCGAGTACCACCATGGGGACGCTGTACGATTTGCTCGGAGCACTTCCGGGCGACGATGCTGACGGGCTGCGGGCTGCGTTTCGCAGGGCCGCCAAGGCCACTCATCCCGATATGAACCCGGAAGATCCGGAGGCGCCGCGGCGATTCCGGGAGTTGATGCGCGCCTACGATATCCTGACGGATACCGACCAGCGCTCGACCTATGACGAACTGCTTTTAATTGCGCTGCAGCCGCCCGGCGCCGAGAAGTCGGTGCGTGTCTACGAGCGCGTGCGCAAATATGCCTCAAACACGATGGCGGCAACGATCATTTCAGGCGTACTGGTCGCGGGCTATACGCTGTTCGGACATTTTTCGAACCCGCCCGGTGCCGCGGAATTTTTGCCGAACAGGAGCGCAAGCGGAGCGGAACAGACCGTCGTTGTGGCCGCCGCGTCCGACGCCGGCATCGAACCGGCGCGACCCGCGCCGGCGACGGATGCGGAAACCGTCAATGCGATGATCGTCACCGCCGCGCTGAATCAAAGCAGCGCGCCGGCAAACGTTCGCATCGAGGCCGCTCACCGTTTCACGCTGGACAATCTGTGGACCAAGCGCGATCCGATCCTGACGGTTGCCTACCTCGATCGCGACATCATCCTGTACCGGGCGCCCAAGTTCGACCGCGCGTTCGACAGCATGGCGCAGGTCAAGCGCCTTCCGGATAGCGGCCGGCCAAAGATTTCCGCACCGGCGACGCGCAAGGTGTCGACCGTTCGGATCCCTGAAACGAGGATCCCGGAATCCAGGCCTCAGGACATCAGGCCCCCGGAAATCAGGATCCGGGCGCCGATGATCGCGGCCCTCACGCCGTAACGGCGCAGTCGCGCGCCACAGCGTCGTGATTTTCCGCCCTACTTCTCTGCGCTCTTGGCCTTCTTCGGCTTCGGCGGTCCTTCGACCGGCGGCAGCGACTTGATGTATTCCGCCATCGCGGCGCGATCCCCCGGTGGCAATTGCGAGGTGTTGCGGATCACGCGCGCCATCGATCCTCCGGCCGTGTCGCCATCCGGCGTCTGCCCGGTTTCGAGGAAGTAGTCGATGTCCTTTACGCTCCAGTCGGCCAGTCCCTTCTGCGTGATGTTGGGCACCCAGCCCTCGCCATCCGGATTGGCGCCACCGGCGAAGCGCTGCGCGGCTGTGATGCCGCCGAGAAAATTGCGCGGGCTGTGGCACTCCGCGCAGTGGCCGAGACTGTTGACGAGATAGGCGCCGCGATTCCACGACGGGGAATGCGCGGCGTCCGGCGCGAACGGCTTGCCGTCCGTGAACAGGAATTTCCAGACCCCGACATTGCGGCGGATGTTGAACGGCATTGGCACGTCGTGATCGCGCACCTTGCCGGCGACCGGCGCCAGCGTTTTCAGATAGCCGAACAGATCCCTGACGTCTTCGATTTTCGCATGCTGGTAGGACGCGTAGGGAAACGCCGGGAAATAATGCGTGCCTTCGGACGAGGTCCCCTTCAGCACCGCGGTGACGAAATCGGCCTCGGTCCAGCGGCCGATGCCGTCGTTCGGATCGGGCGAGATGTTGGGCACGTAGAAGGTCCCGAACGGCGAAGTGATCGCAAGCCCTCCGCCGAGCTTGAGGCGATCGGGCTGGTTCGGCACCGCGTGGCAGGAGGAACATCCACCGGCATTGAACGTTGTGAGACCGTTGGCGAGATCAGGCGTCCGCGGTGGAAGCGCGCTTGACGCGACAACGGCCGGAATCGTCAGCCACCAGAAAAACCCCAGGCCGGCAACACCGGCCAGCACCGCAGCAAGGAGAATTCGTCTCAGCATTCACCAATCCGTCATCAGGCGTCTCGAACCGACAGCTAGTATGACTGCAGTCTGCGTCATAAGCTTCCATGAAATTTCAGGCGTTCAAGGCCATTTCGGGAATAAATCTGTCAAGGCATTGTTTTGAGGCTGACACCAACGTTTGTCGTCAACAGGGAGAACACCATGTCGAACAAGACCATGCTTGCCACGCTGGCACTGGGTACGGCGATCGCTTTTTCGGGCACAGCCTTCGCCGAGAAGATGAAGGCGACGCTGGACGGCAAGTCCGAAGTGCCGCCGAATGCCAGCGCCGCGACCGGCACCGCCGACCTCGACTACGATCCGGCCAGCAAGAAGCTGAGCTGGAAGCTGACCTATTCCGGCCTGTCGGGCGCTGCCACCGCCGCGCATTTCCACGGCCCCGCCGAAGCCGGCAAGAACGCCGGCGTCGCGGTCGCGATTCCGAACGCCACCTCGAGCCCGGCCGAGGGCAGCGCCACGCTGACCGACGCGCAGGCCGCCGACCTGATGGCCGGCAAGTACTATGTCAACGTCCACACCGCTGCCAATCCAGGCGGCGAAATCCGCGGCCAGGTGACGAAGTAATCTGATGAAGCAGGTTCGACGAAGAAATTCGTCGGCTGACGGTAGACAAATGCGGAAGACAAAAAAGAGGGCGGACGCGCAAGCGTCCGCCCTCTTGATTTCAGCAGCACCGAGTTAGCTGTTCTTGACGCGGAACGTCTCGTGGCAGCCGCCGCATGACTTGCCGATCCCGGGGAAAGCCGCCTTCAGCGTATCGAGGTCCTTGACCGACGCTTTCGCGTCGCTGATGGCCTTGGCGAAGGTTGCAATGCTGGCCGTGAAGCCGGCCTTGTCTTCCCAGATCTTCGGCGAGGAACTGTAATCGCCCTCGGCCTTCAGGCCCTTGATACTGTCGGGAAACATAGTCGGAAGCTTCTTGGCGGTATCGTCGAGCCCCTTGAGTGCCTCATCGACCGCCGCCTGGTCGTAGGGCTTCTCGCCCTTGAACATCGGACCCAGCACGCCGCCAAGGGCCTTGCCGTTGGCTTTCATCGTGGCCTGGTTCTGCTTGACGATATCCTGCTGCGCGATGCCTGCGCCAACGCTGAGCAGCAGCGCCGCTGCGACCACCAAAACCCGCTTCATTCGCCAGATTCCCTTCGGTTACACGTAAGCGCGCGCCAGCCGCGAACCCCGTCTGTCTTCTGCCAACACCGCCCGCCGGGCTTCATTCCCGGCATGCGGCAAAATGTCGATTAGAGATTATGCCGCTTCTGGGCCTCGCGGATCGCGATCCAGACCCGCTCGGCAGTCGCCGGCATGTCGATGTGGTCGATCTTGTACTCGCGCCACAGGCCCTCGACGATCGCGTTGACGATCGCCGGACAGGAGCCGATCGCGCCCGCCTCGCCCGCGCCCTTGACGCCGAGCGGATTGGTCGTGCACGGCACGTTGTGGGTTTCGAAATGGAACGACGGGCCATCTGCCGCGCGCGGCAGCGCGTAGTCCATGAAGGTGCCGGTAACGAGCTGGCCGTCGGCCGCACTGTAGACCGCCTGCTCCATCAACGCCTGACCGATCCCCTGCATCGCGCCGCCATGGACCTGGCCGGCGAGCAACAGCGGATTGAGGGTAACGCCGAAATCGTCGACGATGACATAGTTGACGATCTTGATGATGCCGGTGGCCGGATCGATCTCGACCTCCGCAAGGTGCGTGCCGTTCGGATAGGTGCCGTCGGCCTGCGCGAAGGTCGCGCTCGCATTCAGCTTCGATGGATCGGTGCCCGGTCGCTTGGCCAGATCAGCAAAGCTGATCGAACGGTCGGTACCGGCAATCCGCACCACGCCGCTGCCGATTTCGAGATCGGCGGCGCTGGTCTCCAGCACGTCGGCCGCGATTTCCTTCAGCCTGTTGCCGAGTTCGCGGGTGGCGCGCTCGACGCTGACGCCGCCGGTCGGGATCGAAGCCGAACCGCCGGTGCCGAGACCGGTGGCGATGCGGTCGGTGTCGCCCTGCAGCACGTGGACGCGCTCCGGCGGCAATCCGAACTGCTCGGCGATCAGTTGCGCATAGGCGGTCTGGTGGCCCTGCCCGCTCGACTGGGTGCCGATCAGGATGGTGACGTCGCCATTGGGATCGAGCGCGACATTGGCGGTCTCTTCGCCCATGGTGCCGCAGACCTCGACATAGCTTGCCAGACCGATGCCGCGCACCAGCCCAGCCTTCTTTGCGGCCTTGGCGCGCTTTGGAAATTCCTTCCAGTTGGCGACTTCCATCGCGCGTTTCAGATGCGCGGCGAAGTCGCCGGAATCGTAGATCTTGCCGGTCGCGGTCGTGTACGGCATCGCTTTCGGCGAGATGAAATTCTTGCGCCGGATCGCGTCCGGCGTCATCCCGAGTTTTCGCGCCGCCGCGTCAACCAGACGCTCGATCACATAGGCCGCTTCGGGGCGTCCGGCGCCGCGATAGGCGTCGACCGGCACCGTGTTGGTGAAGACGGTGCGGACGCGGCAATGGAACGCCTGGATGTCGTACAGCCCGGGCAGCATGCCGGCGCCGCCATGCGGAATGTAGGGGCCGAAGGTCGACAGATAAGCGCCCATGTCGCCCATCAGGTCGACGTCCATCGCCAGGAACTTGCCGTCCTCGGCCAGCGCCATCTTCGCCGTGGTGACGTTGTCGCGGCCCTGCGCGTCGCCCATGAAGTGATCGGCGCGGTCGGCGGTCCACTTGATGGTCTTGCGCAGCTTCTTCGCGGCCACCGCGATCAGCGCGTATTCGCGATAGGGAAACAGTTTGGTGCCGAAGCCGCCGCCGACGTCGGGGCAGATCACCCGCATCTTTTCCAGCGGCATCTTCAGAACCATCCCGCCGATGATCTCGCGCAGCCGATGGCTGCCCTGGCTGCCGATGGTCAGCGTCAGGTGATCGCGCTTGGCGTCGTATTCGGCGACCGCGGCGCGCGTCTCCATGAAGTTGGTGACGATGCGCGGATTGACGATCGAGACTTCGGCGACCGCATGGGCCTTGGCGAAGGCTGCGTCCGTTGCCTGCTTGTCGCCGATCGGCACGTCGAACAGTACGTTGCCGGCATGATTGGGCCAGACCTGCGGTGCACCCTTCTTGATGGCGTTGAGAAGCCCGGCCACGGCCGGCAGCGGCGTCCACTTGACCTCGATCGCCTCGATCGCGTCGCGGGCCTGGTCGATGCTCTCGGCAACCACGAAGGCTATGGCATCGCCGACATGGCGGACTTCATCCCTGGCAAGGATTGGATACGGGGGGCCCGTAAACGGATCGGTTTCCAGGTTGAACAGACACGGCAGATCGCCGAGATCCTTGACGTCGTCGGCGATCAGCACCGCGCCGACGCCGGGCATGCCGCGAGCCTTGGTGACGTTGATGGTGAATTTCGCATGCGCATGCGGCGAGCGCAGCATCAGCGCATGCATCGCGGCTGACGGCGCGTGGTCGTCGGTGTAGCGGCCCTTGCCGCGAATCAGCGCGTCATCTTCCTTGCGAAGGACACTTTGACCGACGCCGAATTTGATGGGAGCAGCCATCGTATCTCCGATTTACCGTTAGAAGCGTTCTATATTGCAGTGGTTCGCGTGCCAGCGCAAACGGCTTTCGGCGGCCGAATTGCAGCCGCAGTGCGGCAGAATCGATCGACCCCGGCGAACTTTTCCGATGCCGCTACAAAAAAAAGCCCCGGACGATGCCGGGGCTTTAATTTGCGGGAGGAAGACCAGGCCGGGATCAATACTTCGCGACCACCGGGCCGCCAAAGGTGTAGTTCAGGCCGACCCGCAGGATGTGGTCGCGGAAGTGCGAATCCACATTGGCGGCAATGGTCGAAGCCGGCGCAAGCGTGAACGTCCCGGCACGGAAGCTCTCCAGATCCATGTAGAGATATTCGAGCTTGGCGCTCCAGTTGCTGGTGAGCTTGCCTTCGACGCCGGCGCCGACCGTCCAGCCCACGCGCACGTCGGAGTTGGAGCCGACCGAGGCGACAGCGACGCCTGCGGGGGTGTTGCCGGCGAGCGTGCCGGTGGTCTTGATCGAGCCATAGGCCAGACCGCCGGTGCCGTAGAACAGCACCTTCGGGGTCACCAGCACGCCGGCGCGGCCGCGCACGGTGCCGAACCATTCGAGGCTCTGGTCGACGGTGAGCGCGGTTCCGGTCGCGCCGGCCGGCAGGAAGGTCAGGCCGGGAAGGCAGACGCCGCCGCCCGCGGTATTGGCGCAATTATAACGGTTGCTTCCCTTTTCGTCCGACCACTGCGCGTCGGCTTCGAGGCCGAACACCCAGTTGCTGCTCTGCCAGTTGTAGCCGATCTGGCCACCGGCAATGGCGCCGTTCATGTCGAAGCCGCCGCTGGTGACCGAGCCCGGCGGCAGTGCGATCGGCAGGCCGGTCGCAGTGTTGAAGTAGGAAACGTCGGTGTTCGAACGGCCCCAGCTGTAACCGGCGTTGCCGCCGATATAGAAGCCGGTCCAGTTCCAGACCTCGACCATCACCGGCGCCTTGGTATAGGGCCGTGCCGCGAGGTCGGCGGCGGAAGCGACGGAAGTCGCAGCGATGGCCACAAAGGCCGAAACCGCGATGGTCTTGAATGAGGGTGCGCGCATAAGAACTCCCGTCTTGCGAATGTTTGCTTGAATCAATGTTTGCTGCAATCTTGGCAGCACCCTAACCGAGCCGGGCGGGACATACATGTGCGCTTCTGTCGCAGACAGCGTTTTTCCCGCGGATGTTGTTTCCCGCGGATGTTGCAAAAATAACCCAACGCGACACCCGGTCACACCTGCTATCTTTTATTTTATTTACAATGACTTATCGAGAAATCTGACGGTCGCGCAGCAGCGAGAATATCCAGCCGCGGCCGAACAGCACGAGGATCGAAAACCCGTACACAAACGCGCCGACCGCCATCAGCAGCAGCAACGCGGTCTCGTCGCGGAACGCATGCATCGGCGCGAAGTAGACGCTGGCGAATCGCGCGGTGCCCCATAACGCGGCCGAAACCAGCACGCCCGACGCGGCAAATTTGAGCAGCGATTTGAGAAAGGCCCGATCGACATCGAGATAGCCCGCCCGCACCGCAAAGAACAGCACCAGCAACAGGTTGATCCAGGCGCCGACGGCGGTGGCGAGCGCCAAACCGATCTGGGCCAGCGATCCCATCAGTGCGACTTTGAGCAGCACATTGACAGCCAATCCGGTGAGCGAGGCCTTCACCGGCGTGGCGGTATCCTTGCGCGCATAGAACGCCGAGACCGCACTGCGAATCGTCACGAACGGAATCAGACCGATCGAATAGGCCGCGAGCGTCGCACCGGCGGCGGCGGCATCGGCGCTGGTGAACGCGCCGCGGGTAAACACGGCACGCATGATCAGGTCGGGCACGGTCAGGAAGGCGGCGACGAACGGCACGGTCGCCAGCAGCGTGAATTCGAAGGCGCGGCGCTGCGACGCCGCGGCGCCGGCGTCGTCGCCTGCCGTGATCCGGCGCGACATTTCCGGCAGCAGCACGGTGCCGACCGCAATTCCGATCACGCCGATCGGCAATTGATAGAGCCGTTCGGCGTAATAGAGCGCCGACAGCGCGCCCGCGGCCAGGAAGGTCGCAATGATGGTATCGGCGAAGACCGCCACCTGCGTGCCCATCGACCCCAGTGTGGCGGGACCGATGGCGCGGAAGAAGGCGCGGACGTCGTCATCGAGCTTGAGCGGTGCAAAGCGCGGCAGGCCGCCATGGCGGGCGAGATCGCCGGCGAGCAGGAAATATTGCAGGAAGCCGGAGATCAGCACGCCCCAAGCCGCGGCGTGGCCGGCGGTCGGGAAGAAAGCGGCCAGCGCCAGTGCCGCCATCATCGAGATGTTGAGGAAGATCGAGGCCGCTGCGGCGCTGGCGAAACGGTGCATGACGTTGAGCATGCCGCCATAGAGCGTCACCATCGTGATCAGCAGCAGATAGGGAAAGGTGATGCGGGTCAGTTCGATCGCCAGCCGCCGCTGCTCGGGATCATGTGTGAAGCCGGGCGCCAGAAGGCTCAGCGCCTGCGGCATGAACAGCCACGCCACGGCGAGCAGCACCACCTGCGACAGAAACAGCAGCGTGAAGATGCGATCGGCGAACAGGCGCGCCGAAGTCTCGCCACCCTTGCCGTGGACATGGGCATAGGCCGGGATAAAGGCGGTGTTGAAGGCGCCTTCGGCAAAGATGGCGCGAAAACTGTTCGGCAGGCGCAGCGCGACGAAGAAGGCGTCGGCGATCGGCCCGGCGCCGAGGATCGCGGCCAGCATGATCGAACTCGCAAAGCCGGTAAGCCGCGAGAGAAGCGTATAGCCGCCGACCGTAAAGATGCGTCCGAGCATGCGCCCGCTTCTATACTAACCGCCCGGCGAAATCAGGCAGAAAGTGCGTCGCGCACCGCCTTGATGACCCGCTCCTGCGTCGGCTCGTCGAGATAGGCATGCATCGGCAGGCTGATGACGTCGATTGACAGGCTCTCGCACGTCGGCAGACCGCCGTCCGCGACCGGGAAGTTCCGGTAGGCGGTCTGCTGATGCAACGACTTGGTATAGTAGATCGCGGTCGGAACCCCCTGCGCCTTCAGCGCGGCGGCAAAGCCGTCGCGATCGACGCCCTTGGGCAGGCGGATGGTATATTGCGCCCACACCGAGGTGCAGCCGGCGGCAAGCTTCGGCACCGTCACGAGGTTGCCGAGGCCGCGGGTATAGCGGTCGGCAACCACGTTGCGCGCGGCGATCTCGTCATCGAATATCTTCAGCTTCTCGATCAATATCGCCGCCTGCATGGTATCGAGCCGTGCAGTAAGGCCGAGACGGACATTGTCGTATTTGTCCAAACCCTGGCCGTGGACGCGAATGCTGCGCAGCGTTTCGGCGAGCGCGTCGTCGTCGGTGAAGATCGCACCGCCGTCGCCGAAGCAGCCGAGCGGTTTTGCAGGAAAGAAGCTGGTCGCGGTCGCAAGGCCCAGGGTGCCGAGCTTGCGGCCCTTGTAGCTGGCGCCGAAACCCTGCGCGGCGTCATCGAGCACGAACAGCCCTTCGGCCGCCGCGATCGCGCCGATGGCGTCGTGGTCGGCGCTCTGCCCGAACAGGTCGACCGGGATAACCGCCCGCGGCTTCAGCCCGCGCTGCTTCGCGGTGGCGATCCCGCGCGTCAGCGAAGCCGGATCGATATTGAACGTGGCCGCGTCGACATCGACAAACACCGGCGTCGCGCCGGTCAGCGCAACCGCTTCGCCGGTCGCGCAAAACGTAAACGACGGGCAGAATACGGCGTCGCCCGGGCCGACATTCTTCGCCATCAGCACCATCAGCAGCGCATCGGTGCCGCTGGCGCAGCTCACGACGTGTTTGGCACCGGAGAATTCCGCTAGCGCCGCTTCCAGCGCCGCCACTTCGGGCCCGTTGATGAACTGGCAATGGGTGAGCACGCGGGCAACGGCGTCGTCGATGGACTTGCCGAGCCGGCGGCGCTGCGCGGCGATGTCGATGAAGGGAACGGGTTCTGGACACATGTGCTGGTTCATGGTGCCTTCGAGTTCAAGAAGCCCTGCCGGGATCGGGTAAGAAGCAAATCAGCCGACGATGCGGCGCGGTCCCTTGCGTGCGGCCGCGGGCTTGGGAGGTGTTTCAAGGCAGCGGATCGCGATCGCGAGACTGGCGACGCCTTCGTCGCCGGAAACCGCCGGCACGTTGCCGGTGCGGACAGCCTCGAGGAACGCCAGCAGTTCGGCGCGCAGCGGTTCGTCATGGCCGACCGGCAGATGGCGCATCGAATAGCTGCCGTCAGGCTTGAAGCCGAAGCATTCCGTCACCTGGCGCGTCAACAGATCGCCCATCACATACTTGCCGCGGGTCGCGACCGTGACGTTGCGCGCCTTGAACGGCGTCAGCCAGTTGGTGTTGATGTGGGCGAGCACGCCCGAGGCGGTACGGAACTGCAGGAGCGCGATGTCCTCGCGTTCGGCGATCGCGCTGGAGAGCTGCGGCTGCACTTCGACGATCTCGGACTCGGTGAACCAGCGGATCAAGTCAATGTCGTGCACGGCAAGATCAATTACGACCCCGACATTCGACATCCGCGGCGGAAACGGTCCGACGCGGGTGATGCCGATGGAGAGAATGTCTTCGCCCGAGATCGCCTGCTTGATCGCGACCACCGCCGGGTTGAAACGCTCGACATGACCGACCATCAGCGTCACGCCGGCACTGCGCGCCGCCGCGACGATGTCCTCGCCCTCCTCGACTGTGGAAGCGACCGGCTTCTCGACCAGGATGTGGATGTTGCGGGTGATGCAGGCGAGCGAAATCTCGTGATGCAGATGGGTGGGCGCCGCGATCGTCACGGCGTCGACGCCTTGCTCAAACAGCTCTTCGAGGCTCGCGAACGCCCGGCAGCCGACCATCTCGACGGCGCGCGCGCGGTGTTCCGGCAACGGATCGACGATACCGACCAGCGTCACATCGGGCAGACCTGCCAGCACGCGGGCATGGTTGCTGCCCATCACACCGGCGCCGACCACGCCTACGCGCAATTCGCGCCGCGCGTCGGCTTTCGCGCCAGATGCGGCCCCATTGGAATTCATGTCGTCAACCCCAGATATTTCGCCCAAGTGAACGCCCCGGCGGTTCTCTAGCACGCCCGCCACAAATGTGGCGAATGCGATCCACCCGTTTCCCGACACGTTTTGATTCAAAGAGTTACAGCAAAAAGGCCGAATGGCTTCGTTTCGAAACTCCGTGGTTACCAATCTCGTTTCGCTGCAATACAACTAATGAGAGCATCTTGCCAAATGCTCTCATAAGTTGCGGCCTATGCCATGTTGATCAATCAAAGATTGTGCAGATAATACAAGACATTAGAACGTGTGAATTTTAGGTGCGGCGGCGACGCCGCCAGAGCCGCTGCAACGGCAGAACGCCTTGCCAACAATTTCGCCGCTCCGGCGTCGGTCAACTCGGCGCGGCAACTAACTTATTGTTTCCAACGGCTGGCCAATCACGACAGTGGCATATTCGAACGACTGGGTCGGTACGAGTCTGCAATCGCAAGGCAGGTTTTAAAAACGCTTCATTTTCTGCGATCGATACGCCACCGATGAAAATAAAACGCATTACCGACGTTGCCAGCGTCGCGCTCTACGTAATGCCCTCAAGACCGCCGGTAATCGTCCTCGATTCGGATGATGTCGTCCTCACCGAAATAGCTTCCGGTCTGCACCTCGATCAGTTCGAGCTGGATCTTGCCGGGATTCTCCAACCGGTGCACCGCCCCGATCGGGATGTAGATCGATTCGTTCTCGTGTACCGTCTTGACCAATTCGTTGACGGTCACCTGGGCCGTCCCGCGCACCACGATCCAGTGCTCCGAGCGATGGTGGTGCTTCTGCAACGACAGCCGGCCGCCCGGCTTGACGATGATGCGCTTGACCTGATGGCGGTCGCCATTGTCGACCGCTTGATAGGATCCCCACGGGCGGTGAACCCGGATGTGATCCTCGGTCACCTGCGGCGCCATTATCTTCAGCTTCGCGACTAGCCGCTTCAGTCCGTTGGCGTCCTTCTGCCGCGACACCAGTACCGCATCCTGGGTCGCGACCACGACGAGATCGTCGACGCCTTCAAGCGCGACCAGCGCGCGGTCGGTCACCACGTTGCAATTCCGGGAATCCTCGAACACCGCCGCCCCCCGCGCCGCGTTGCCTTCGGCGTCCTTCTCGGACAATTCCCACACCGCATGCCAGGAGCCGACATCGGACCAGCCGCACGCCACCGGCACCACCGCCGCGCGCGCGGTTTTTTCCATCACCGCATAGTCGATCGAGATCGATTTCGCCGATTCGAACGCGGCCTCGTCGAGCTTGACAAATCCGAGGTCGGTGCCCGCCTTCGCCACCGCATGGCCGACCGCCTCGACGCTATCGGCATCGAAGGTGCGATACTCGTCGAGCAGCACGGCGGCGCGGAACATGAAGTTGCCGCTGTTCCAGAGATAACCGGCTTTGATGTAGCCCGCGGCCGTCGCCGGATCCGGCTTCTCGACGAACTTCGTCACGGCGCGAACTTGGCCCGCAATGACGTCGCCAGGGTTGATGTAGCCGTATTCGATGGCAGCGCGCTCGGGCTGCACACCGAAGGTCACGATGTGGCCGGCGTCCGCTGCGGTGAGGCCCTCGCGGCATGCGGCGAGGAATGCCGGCGTGTCGCGCACCACGTGATCGGCGGCCAGCGCCAGCACGATCGCGTCCTTGTCGCGCGCCTGCGCAAAGGCGGCACCGGCTGCGATCGCAGGTCCGGAGTCGCGTCGCATCGGCTCGAGCAGCACATCAGCCTCGAGGCCGATCTCGGTAAGTTGTTCGAGCACCATGAAACGATAGGCATTGTTGGTGATGACGACCGGACGCTCGAATAGCGCCGTGTCGGAAACCCGCAGGAGCGTATCCTGGAACGTCGAACGCGCGCCGAATAATGACAGGAATTGCTTGGGATGGACTTCGCGCGAGGCCGGCCACAGCCGCGTGCCGGCGCCGCCGCACATGATCAGGGGGAAAATTCGTCGGTTCATCGGCGCCTCAAGTCCTGTAATGCTCGCGATACCAGGCAACAAAGTTGCGAAGCCCGTCCTCGATCGAGGTCTGCGGCCGAAATCCGGTGTCACGCATCAACTCGGAGACATCGGCAAAGGTCTCAGTGACGTCCCCCGGCTGCATCGGCAACATCTCCGTGACGGCGGCGCGGCCCAGTTCCCGCTCCAGAACAGCTACCACATGGGTAAGTTCTTCCGGATGATTGTTGCCAACATTGTAAACCCGGGCCGGCGCACCCTGCCCATCGTCGCGCGGGGGCTGGTCGACCAGCCTCATGATCGCACTGGTCACGTCGTCGACATAGGTAAAATCGCGCCGCATCTTGCCATGGTTAAAAAGCTTGATCGGGGCGCCCGCCAGAATCGCCTTGGTGAACAGAAAATACGCCATGTCGGGCCGTCCCCACGGCCCATAGATGGTAAAAAACCGCAGGCCCGTCAGCGGCAGCCGATACAGATGGCTGTAGGAATGCGCGATCAGTTCGTTCGCTTTTTTTGTTGCGGCATACAGGCTGATCGGGTGATCGGTCCTGTCGCCGACCGAGAACGGCTGCTTGGTATTGGCACCGTAGACCGACGACGAGGACGCATAGACCAGGTGGCGGCAGCCATGATGCCGGCAGCCTTCCAGAACGTTGACGAAACCCTCCAGATTGGCCGAGACATAGGCATGCGGGTTGTCGATCGAATAACGCACTCCGGCCTGGGCCGCGAGATGCACCACCCTGGCAAACCGGTGTTTGGCAAACAGCGCCGCAATGGAGGCGCGATCGGCCAAATCGGTCCGTTCGAACGAAAACCGCGCCTCGCCCTGCAAGATGTTCAGGCGGGCCGCTTTCAGCGCCGGATCGTAGTAGTCGTTGAGATTGTCGAGGCCGACCACGGTGCAGCCTTCGGCTAGCAGCCGGCGGGCTACGTGGAAGCCGATGAAACCAGCGGCCCCGGTGACCAATATTGTCTGATCCGACATCATATCCTTAAAACACCCGGCCGGCTCGCCCGCCGTTCCGTTCCGTTCCGTTCCGGCCTCTTTAACCGCCGCATCGCGGGTCCCGCAATACTTACCAGCCCGGCTATTGCCAGATTGGCCTTAAAACCATACCAAGGCGCCGAAGTTCGGCGCCTGACGCCGATTTGCGCCCTTTTTGACATCCCTTTCAAACCTGGCAAGCGCGAACGAGATGCGCCGGATTCTTCTTTCAACCGCCAAGATATTGATCTCCGCCGCGCTGCTCTATTTCTCGCTGCGCAAAGTCGATCTGCGCGATCTCGCCTCACGCCTCAATATCGAGAGCCTGGGATGGATTGGCCTCGCGATTGCCGTGCTTTTTCTGCAGATCTTCATCGGCGTCTTGCGCTGGCGCGAGATCAGTTCGGAATGCGGCGCGCCGATCGGGATCAGGCAGGGCATGCGCTTCAACCTGATCGGAACCTTCTTCAACCAGACGCTGCCGTCCTCGATCGGCGGCGACGCGGTGCGGCTGTGGCTGGTCGCGCGCGGCGGTGCCGGGTGGCGGGCGGCCACCTATTCGATCTTCGTCGACCGCGCCATCGGACTGATCGCGCTCGCGATCGTTATCGTCGCGAGCCTGCCCTGGAGCTACAACCTGATCACCGATCCCGCTGGACGGTCCGCGCTGCTGCTGGTCGATTTCGCGGCACTCGGGGCTGGTCTCGGATTTCTGATGCTTGGCGTGCTGCCGTTTCCGTGGCTGAAGCGCTGGTGGGGAACGCATCACATTCACGCCTGTGCCGTCATCGCCAACCGGGTGATCTTCAGCCGGGATCGCGGACCCAAAGTTGCGATCCTGTCCCTGCTCGTTCACGTACTCGCCGTCCTGATCGCCTGGTGCGTGGTGCAATCGATCGCGGCTCCAGTGAAATTCGACGAGGTGTTCCAGTTGATACCGCCGGTGATGCTGATCACGATGCTGCCGATCTCGATCGCCGGCTGGGGCCTTCGGGAAGCCACCATGGGGCTGGCCTTCGGATATGCCGGGCTGGTATCCAGTGAAGGCGTCAACATTTCGCTGCTGTTCGGCGCGGTGTCGTTCCTAGTCGGCATTTTCGGCGGCATGGTGTGGATTTTCAGTCCCGAGAAGGCGGCCCAGGGCGAAGCTCCGATTGAAGTTCCCAAATGATTTTCCGCGACTTCTAGAATGGCCTATTCGCAACCCGCACTGTCATTCGCCGCCGTGGTCCTGGCCGCGCTGCTGTCGTGCCTGGGCACATCCGCGATCCGGCCGATGCTGTTGCGGCATGCGCTCGCCAGGCCCAATGCGCGGTCGTCGCATCGCATTCCGACGCCGCAGGGCGCGGGCATCGCGGTGATCGCGGCGACGCTGATGGTTGCCGGCGCGGTCGTCGCCCTCGCCGGCATGACGGTCCCCGCCGTGGTGTTCGGCGCGACGCTGTTCGTCGCGGCGGTGGGCTTTGCCGACGACGTCCACTCCATCCCGGTGCTGCCGCGGCTGGTGCTGCAGGGGATCGCCGTAGCCGCCGTCGTCTTCACCGCGCCCGAGACCTTGCGGATCGCCGCCGCGCTGCCGCTCTGGGCCGAACGCGCCCTGATGCTGCTGGCCGGACTCTGGTTCGTGAACCTGGTCAACTTCATGGACGGGCTCGACCTGATGACGGCCGCGGAGGCGGTGCCGGTCAGCGCCGCCGTGATGCTGCTCGGCTGGCTCGGCGAGGTGCCGGCGTCGACGACAGTGGTCGCCGCCGCACTGTGCGGCGCGCTGCTCGGATTTGCGCCCTTCAACCGGCCGGTAGCGAAGATATTTCTCGGCGACGTCGGCAGCCTGCCGATCGGCCTGTTGCTCGGCTGGTGTCTGCTGCAATTGGCCTGGCACCAGCAATTCGCCGCTGCCGTGCTGCTGCCGCTATATTATCTGGCCGACGCCACCGTAACGCTGCTTCGCCGCATGTTCCGGCGCGAGCCGTTCTGGGCGGCGCACCGCTCGCACTACTACCAGCGGGCCACCGACAACGGCTTTACAGTGTGGCAGGTGGTCCGCGCGGTTTTCGCGCTCAACGTCGTGCTGGCAGCGCTCGCGATCGCATCAACCCGGCTGCAATCGCCTTTTGTGGTGATCCTGCTGGTCGCGGTGGGCGCGCTGGCCGTTATACTGACGCTTTATCGGTTCTCGCGCCCGAAATAATCGGATCGGCGTCGGACTCAGTGCGCCGCCGGGGACTCCGGGCTTGCCTCGCCCACGGCCGGCCCGAACTCCGGCACCGCATCCTTTAGCACCGCCTTGATGGTGGCGCGATCGTTCGCTGCGATAGCCGCTTCGAGATCCGCGAGCCATTTGCGCAAGCTCTGCATCGGCGGCTCGTTCGGCTTGGCTGCCATGATGCCGGCGATGCCAATATCCACGGTTGGTTCTTCGCTCGCAAACAGGATCTCGTTGAGCCGCTCGCCCGGCCGCATCCCGGTGAACACCACTTCGATATCGAGGCCCGGTTCGAGACCCGACAAGCGGATCATCCGCTCGGCAAGGTCGACGATCCTGACCGGCTGCCCCATCTCTAGGACGTAGACCGAAACGTCGGGTCGCGTCGGCGCCAACGCATGGGTGGCGGCCGTAATCACCAGGTCGCAGGCTTCGCGGATGGTCATGAAATACCTGACCATGTCCGGATGGGTAACCGTGACCGGGCCACCGGCTTCGATCTGTGCCTTGAATTTCGGCACCACCGAACCGTTCGAGGCCAGCACGTTGCCGAACCGCACCGAGATCAGGCGCATCCGCGGCTTGCCGGCCGCTTGCGTCACAAGGTCATGATCGAGGGCCTGGCAATACATTTCCGCGAAACGCTTGGTCAGGCCGAGCATTGAGACCGGCTCGATCGCCTTGTCGGTCGAGATCATCACCATCGCTTCGGCGCCTGCCGCCAGCGCCGCATCGGCGACGTTGACCGATCCGAAGATGTTGGTCTTGACGCCCTCGCTCCAGTCGCGCTCGAGGATTGGCACATGCTTAAGCGCGGCCGCATGGAATACGATGTCCGGCCTGAACTCGCGCATCAGTTGCATAACGCGTTCGCGATCGCGAATATCGGCGATGCGGCCTTCGATGACCGGGCCGGTCGTGCGCGCAGCCAGCGCCTCGGTCACCGCATAGAGCGCTGGCTCCGAATTCTCGATCACCAAAAGCCGAGCCGCGCCGAAGGTCGCGACGCGCTCGCAAATCTCCGAGCCGATCGAGCCGCCGCCGCCGGTCACGATGACCGCCTTGCCCTTCACCAGCGCCTCGAGCCGCGCGTAGTCGATCTTCTCGCTCGGGCGCAGCAGCAGATCCTCGACCGCCACATTGGTCAGCCGCGGCGCGTCGCCGCCCTCCAGGGACGGCAGGCGGCTGACGATGAGGCCAAGCCGCCTGGCGCGCATCAGCGCCGCTTCGGGATGCGCGTCCGGCTCGAACGCCGACGGGGTCAGCACCACGCGCTTAATCGGCTTCTCGCGGGCCGCAAAGTCGCGAGTCACGCTATCGATGTCGTCGACACCGCCGAGAACCGGAATGTTGCGGATCGACTGGCCGCGATCCGCCGCCGAAGGCGACAGCATGCCGACCGGCCAGATCCCCTTGATGGCGCCGTTCTCGATGCCGCGCAATACGACCTCTGCGTCGGCGGCGCGGCCGATCAGCAGCGTCCGCGGCGCATCCTCGGCGCGAGCATGGTGCTGGGTCCGCGAATAGCGGAAACAGCGATAGGCAAAGCGCAAGGCGCTCAGCGAAAATATCTCGATGAACCAGTAGAGCACGATGGTGATGCGGCCGAAGAACACCTGACCACCATGAATACTCGGCGCGACGAAAATGAAGACGTAGTCGATTACCACCAGCGCGAGGGTCAGCACTGAGGCGACCCGCAAAATGTTCAGGGCGTCCGGCAGCGAGATGAACCGCCACTTGGTCGTGGTCAGGTTGAAGACGTAGCAAACCACCACGCTGAAGACGACGAAAAAGGGCAGCACCTGCAACAGCCGCGGCAGCCGGATGAAGAAGCCATCGCCGCCTTCGAACCGCAGATAGAAGCTCGCCAGCAGGGCAAACGCCGTCGCCAGAGCATCATGCGACGCGATCAGGAAATTGCGCAGTGTCAATCGTGAAAATGGCGTCATATATCAACCAAACGGAACCGGCGGCCAATTTCCCAGGAAGTCCTCCGCCGCTGATAGCTCATCTTCTACGTGTGTGCCAGCGGTCATGAATTGACGGCGCCCGACGGTTCCGTCGCCGCCCCTGCCGATTTCGCCCGCAGCACCATGCCACCGGCAATGCCTACGCCCAGCACGTACATCCACCCTTCGTGGAAGTCGAATAAATGGGAGTTGAACAGCGAGGAGAAAATGTTCTGCAGCACAACCATCAGGCCGATCCATGCCACCAAACCCTCGCCACGAAACAGCAGCAGATGCACCAGCCATAACGCGTACAAGACAAGGATCCCGACGCAGCCCCACTGCACCGCCGCGTTTAGGGTCTGGTTATGCGGATTGTTGATGACCACGCCGGCGGCAAAATCGTCAGTGCCGACCGCCGCACGCTCAAAAAGTCCGAGCGTCGAACCGGTGCCATGGCCGATCACCGGCGCCTCGCCAAAAAACGTCAGAGACTTTCGCCAATATTCGAGCCTGAGCCCGATCGATGTCTTGGCGTTCGTCGACTTGTAGACCTGATAGTCGCTGACAAAGGTATCGGCCGTCTGGCGCAACTGCGGCGATGCCGTCCAGGCCAGCCCTGCCGCGACAATCATCGCGCCGAAAATCATCAGGCTGGTTCGCCGCGGCAAATGCATCAGCGCGAACACGGCCAGCATCACCGGCAGTGTCATCATCGCGGTGCGCGACACGATCACGAACGTCATGTTGAGGATGAAGTTGGCGGCTATCGCCGCCAGCAGCAGCGCCTGCCAGGTCTTGCCGTTCCGCAGCATCGTGTAGACGGGATAGGCCAGCACGATGGCGCAGAGCGCGAATTCCTGGCTCTGGTCGATGTAGTTTTTGACGAAGATGCCGCGCTCGGCATTGAACTGCTTGAGCGCCAGGCCGGGATACAGCATCACCAGCCACGACATCAGCATCATCAGCACGCAGGAAATCAGGAAAGCCGCGAACACCCACATGCCGCGGGTCGAGCGCTCGAAATGATAGACCAGCAGCGGCAGCATCAGGAACTTGGCAAGCTGACCGAGCGCATAGCCGCGCACGCCCCACGGTGCATCTGACCACAACGTTCCGATCACCGCGAGTGCGAATAGCGCAATCGGCAGCGCGCTGACCGGCCGCCGCAGCGAATCGACAAACGCCCGCCATTCGATCGTCGGCGCCACCGTCAGTACGAAGATCACGCCGAAGATGCCGACCAGCGAGGTCGACCAGGGCAGCGAAAGCGCCAGCAACACCGCGACGATATCGCTCGTCTTCGACCACGCAGCGGGATCTCGCCATGCCGCCAGACGCGAAGGCAGGGTTGCCGTAACGTTCACGCCTTGCTCCCCCGCGCACGGTCGACCAGCGAACTCGTGCTGTGACCCGCCAGAATGTCGACCAGCAGCACTTCGCCGCCGCAGGCCTCGACGATCTCGTAGCCGACGACCTGTTCGCGGGTGTAGTCGCCGCCCTTGACCAGCACGCTCGGCCTGATCTTCGTGATCAGTTCGATCGGGGTGTCTTCGGCAAAGATCGCCACGAGATCGACCGCCTCCAGCGCCGCCAGCACCTCGGCGCGCGCCCGCTCGTCCTGTACCGGACGCCCCTCGCTCTTCAGCCGCTTCACCGAGGCATCGCTGTTCAGGCCGACGATCAGGCGGTCGCAGGCGCCGCGCGCGGCGGTCAGCACTTTCACGTGGCCGGGATGCAGAATGTCGAAACAACCATTGGTGAAGCCGATACGCAGGCCCTGCTTGCGCCACTCCGAAAGATGCATGTCGAGATCTCCGCCGGCCGCCACGATCTTGTCTTCGGCGGCCAGCGAGGCGTGCGGCAGGATTTTCCGCCGTAGTTCGGCCGGCGTGACGGTGGCCGTGCCTTTCTTGCCGACGGCGACCGCAGCCGCCGCATTCGCCATTCGCAGCGCGGTTTCCCAATCGGCGGAAGCTGCGAGCGACAGCGCCAGCATGGCGGCGACGGTGTCGCCCGCGCCGGAGACGTCCCGCACTTTCACCGGCAGCGCCGGCACGTGGATCGAAGCCCCGCCGCGAACCACCAGCGTCATGCCGTGCTCGCTTTGCGTCACCAGCATGGCCTCGCAATCGGCGAGATACATCGCGTCCTGCGCGGCATCGGCGATGCTTTTGTCCGAATCGGCGCGGCTGCGGGTGGCCTCGGCAAATTCCTTGCGATTGGGCGTCAGGATCGTGGCGCCGCGATAGATCGCCAGATTGGCGCTCTTGGGATCGACGATCACCCGCTTGCCGAATTTGCGCGCGTTATCGATGGTGTTGCGGATCACGCGCGCCGTCAGCACGCCCTTGGCGTAGTCGGACAGCAGCACGATATCGGCACGTGCGATCAGCGGCAGGATGACGTCGATCAGTCTCTGCTCGACATCGTCGGCGGCGGGCTGCGCCAGTTCCCAGTCCGCGCGCAGCATGTGGGTCGAAAAATGCTCTGAGACGAAACGCACTTTTCGCGTGGTCGGCCGCGAAGAATCCGCAACCAGCGCGGCCTCGATGCGGCTTTCCTTCGCCAGTTCGGCCTTCAGTCTGGCGCCGGCCTCGTCCTCGCCGATCAGGCCGACGAAGATGCAGCTCCCGCCAAGCGAAGCGATGTTGCGCGCGACGTTGCCGGCGCCGCCGACATTGATCTCGCTGCGCTGGACCGCGATTACCGGCGCCGGCGCTTCCGGCGAAATCCGCGACACCTCGCCATAGACGAACTCGTCAAGCATGAGGTCCCCGATGCAGAGCACGGTTTTGCTCGTGATCGCCTGGCTCAGGGATTCAAAATCAAACATCTGGTCTCGTTACTGTCTTTTGTTTTGAGCATGATCTTGTCGGAAAACCGGTTCCCACTTTTTCGGATCATGCTCCTTGGAGCATCAGCGAAAGCGATCGGTGCGGTCGAGAAAGTCCTTCACGTAGGTCTCGACCGCGTCTTCCAGCGTCGTGAAGCCGCCATTATAGCCGGCATGCAGCAGCCGATCGACCTCGCTCTGAGTGAAGTATTGATAGCTGCCGCGGATCGTCTCGGGCATATCGATAAACTTTATGTTCGGCGTGGCGCCGAGCGCGGCGTAGGCCGACAGCATCAGGTCGCGAAAGCTGCGCGCCTTACCGGTGCCGACATTGAACAGCCCGCTGACCGAGGACGTAGCCAAGAGCCACATCATGACCCGGACGACGTCGTCGACATAGATGAAGTCGCGGCGCTGGTCGCCATCGGCGAGGCCTTCGCGGTGCGACTTGAAAAGTTGCACGGGGCGGCCGGCCCTGACGTCGTCGAAGCGCCGCGCCAGCACGCTCATCATCGTGCCCTTGTGGTATTCGTTGGGGCCGAACACGTTGAAGAATTTCAACCCGGCCCATTGCGGCGGCAGTCGCTCGCCGCGAGCGGCCCGCTCGGCGACCGCCATGTCGAACAGGTGCTTGCTCCAGCCGTAGAGATTCATCGGCCGCAACTTCCTGAGCGCGTCCATCGACGGGTCGTCGCCAAAAC